>CALZIH010000115.1:0-14981 GCA_945787305.1 uncultured Desulfobulbaceae bacterium
GAAGAAGATTTTGTCGTAATTCGTCATCCCGACCAAGTCTCGGGAAGCGGGACACGAGCCGGGTTCCAGAAAAATTGGGAATCATTACTAATTCATAACCTTTTGTGGTGAAGAAACATAAAATGCAGAATACAATCTTCATGATTCCACAACAGCCAACAAACAACTAACAACAAACATTGAGCGTTTCGCTCAATTTGTTACTATTTAACATTGTCGGGATTATCAGGTTGTGCCCTGGAAGGCGATAAGCGGATAAAGACTTGACTGGTGGCAGGAAATCTGATCTAATGCGCTTGCCGAGCTGATGATCATTAGATCATTGGTTCCTGCCCTTGGAGGTGCGCTTACCGCGCTTCCAGGGGCTTTTTTTTTGTAATAACCGGGACTAACTCAGCTTTTATAGAAAAATTCGAATCAGCCTCGGACTGATGGGGGTACTTCCTTTTCTTCTTGTTTTCTATCTTTTCCTGACCGCAGACATTTCGCCATCAAACACCCTGATTGTCACATCTGCGTTGATTCTCTTTTCCATTCTGATGGGATTTACCCTACTCCGACAATCCGCCGACCAGCTATCAATGTTGGCCAGGGAAACATCTATTCCCCAAGGTATAAAGGGCGTCAAGCCGGTTCAGCTGCATATTGACGGTGAGCTCAAAGATATTGCCTCAAACTTTAATGGCCTTGTTGAACGGCTTGATCAGGCCAACCAAGACATCCAGGAACAAAATATTCAACTGCTCCGCTATGCTGATGATCTGGCACAATCATATGACCAGCTCAAAAAAGAGGAACTGTTGCGCACCAATCTCAGCCGCTATATCGGTAACGACCTGGTCGAGCAGATCATGCGTTCCGACGGGGAACAACTTCTGCAGAATCAACGAAAGGTAATCACGATCATGTTCGCGGATATCCGTTCCTTTACAGCCATTTCCGAACAGATGGATCCGGAAGATGTGGTGGCGATGCTTAACGAATACTTCAGCATCATGGTGGAAATTGTCTTCAAGAACAACGGCATGCTCGATAAATTTGTCGGGGATCAACTCATGGCAGTATTCGGCCATATATCAAGTGAAGTAGACGGGGCCAAACAGGCCCTGCTGACCGCCCTGGAAATGCAGCAGGCAATAGATAGGCTGATGAAAAAAAGAGCACGTAAAAATCTACCGATCTTTCACGTCGGTATCGGTATTAACACCGGCAATGCCATCATTGGTAATGTGGGGTCAGACAATAGGATGGACTACACCGTCATCGGCAATACGGTCAACATCGCTGCTCTCCTTGAAGAACAGGCAAAGGGAGGAGAAATCGTTATCGGCGAAGAAACCCTTACCCACCTGCCCAAGTCCATAAACGTCGATAAACGACAGGAACTTAGAGCCAAAAGCTGTGCCCAGCCCATTGTCTGCTACAGGGTGATAAGTAAAAAACACTTGGCCGTGCAGCTGCACAACAATCGATCAAAAAAGAAATTCTCCCTGTTTCATCCTGCCCAGGCCGGCGCGACTGTTGGCTGTTGACCTGTTACCCTGTTAACTCCTTATTGCAGTAATGTACAGCAGACTCCTCTGAACACTTATCCTCTAGTTGAGATACCGTAAAATCATTAAAAAGAAAAACACTCCTCCTGCCGACCAAGGCAGAAAAGAAACCTCTCAAGTCACTTCCGCACAAAGATCCTGACAGATTACAACGCAATTGACACTTGTAACCATCTGTTTCTTTGGCGTATAATACAAACTTATGGTATCGATAACGCATTGCTTTGCGTAAAGGGTTCCTTGAAAAACTAGGTTTTTCGTTCGAAGTCAGGAAAGTGAAGACTCCGAGGCATGCAAATATTTCTACCACAGACAGGATATTCCCAGGATAAAATTTTGAGCATAACGAGGTAAGCGAACTGGGAGACTCCGGGAGCTCGGGTGAAAGTACAATTTTTCAAGATAGCCTCAAGGCAGTTATCAACCTGTGTCAAGAGGACTGATTAAACCACTGGATATCAGTTTATTCCAATTTCTGTAAGTGGAATGCGAGTTACGCAGGGAGCCTTAGTTGTTTTTATCCATAAATAAAACCCTGCTTACCATCAAAGCTCAGCGAGTCCTGCTAGGCGAGGGGACTGATTTTATTTTTCTACACCGGGGACAGATTAATTTTCACCCCAGGTAGCTGTTGAACTGATTTCTTACTATTTGATCAAAAAGAAAAATTTAACCTGTTTCCCGGATTGTTGAAAAAAATTCAATCCCCTGTTTCGTATTTTGACCAGGCGTATCTACTTTCAAGCTGAGCTTTGATGGTAAGCAGAAATAAAAGAGCAACACAGTTCATACAGCTATACAATTTCGCCACCGACAACGGCTCTTTTGAACATCGATACAAGACATTGAAGTAGGGAGGATAAGTGTTTCCCGTAGTTCCAACCTTATTGCTCTTACTTGACCTAAAACCTTACTTTTCTGCAGGAGAAACAAACAAATGCGCATTTCAGACTGGCTGGATGAAAAAGAAGCAGAGAACGTGGATGTATCCCAAATCGTATTGCCCAAAAATATGGCTTATGATCAAGACCCCGACGAGACTATCTTTTTCAAAGAGATTAACCCATGCGGCATGTTATGCACAGAAAATCATCCCTTTTCCACGGTTGAACGCTTTGGGCACTGGTATTATTGTAGAGGTCAAGATAAGAAAGCAGGGATTCATTCATCGGAACTGAAATGGCGGCTGTTTACAAAGGACAAAGATCTTGCTCTACAAACAGCTGAAGCCCATATAGAGTAAGATTCTCAATAGCGGCAGAAAAGGAGGCTAATCCTACGCCTATGAACAGACATACATTTGATGCAATTGTAATTGGTTCCGGTACGTCGGCATATTATGCAATTGTTGGTTTGAACCAAGATCAAAAGTACAAAATTGCTGTTGTCGACGCACGTCCCTATGGCGGCACCTGCGCCCTACGAGGTTGCCAGCCAAAAAAATACCTTGTGAGCAACGCGGAAGCAATAGCGATGGCAAGCCAATTACATGGTCGCGGAATTAACGGAGTACCGTCCACAGACTGGAAAGCCCTGCAAGAACTGAAGAACCAGTTTCTTCAAGGCCGATCCGAGGCTGACGTGAAGCAGTGGAAAAAACGCGGGGTCTCGACTTTTCATGGAAACGCCCGGATGATATCGGATGATGAAATACAGGTCGGCGATGATATTTTACAGGGAAAATATATTATTCTGGCAACAGGTGCCGTACCAAGACGCACTGATATCGAGGGCAGTGCATTCGTGCACGATAGTGAATTTTTTCTCGACCTGCAGGAGTTACCGGAACGTATACTTTTTATAGGCGGCGGGTATATATCTTTTGAGTTTGCCCACGTAGCGGCCAGGGGCGGGGCCCGTGAAGTTGTGATCATGCACCGTTCATCACGACCACTTAAAGGGTTTGACAACGATATTGTTGCAACGCTCCTGAAAGCGAGCCAGGCCGCACATATCAAGGTACTGTTGGAGACATCCCCTGTCAGGATCACAAAAGAAGAGGAAGGATATATGGTCCACACCTCTTCCGCTGAGGCATTTCAAACCGATCTCATTATCGAGGCAACCGGTCGGGTGCCAAACCTCGCGGTCCTGGAAGGCGGCAAGGGCAATGTAGACCAATCCCCCCAAGGGGTTGTTGTTAACCAGTACCTGCAGAGCACTACAAATCCAAGAGTGTATGCCATTGGTGATTGTGCAGCCACCCCCTATATGCTTGCGCCGACCGCTGACAAAGAAGGGCAGGTTGCTGCCGACAATATCCTGCATGGCAACACCCGGATCATTGATTACTCATGTATTCCCTCAGCGCTGTTCACTGTCCCAAGCATCGGCTCGGTTGGATTAACAGAGGAACAGGCTCTGCAAAAAGGGGGTGATTTTCGTGTCAACCACGGAGAGACAAAACGATGGCCGTCCTCAAAACGCATCGGGGAAGAACATGCTGCCTACAAAATCATTATTGACAACAGAACCGATCTCATTTTAGGTGCGCATATCGTAAGACACAATGCTGCCGAGGTGATTAATGTGTTTGCGTTGGCAATGCAATTTAACATCAAGGCATCGGATCTTGCCGAGTTCATGTGGGCATACCCGACATTTACCTCCGATTTGAAATATATGGTAAAATAATAATTCCTGGGTTTGGGCACAGTTATGCACAATAAAACTTCTTAACTGAACCTAAAGGTGGTGATGACAGCAAGGTTGTCTGTCATGGTTCCAACAAAAAGATTATAATAAACCAGTAACAATTAACGACCTCCAATCCAATTTATGGCGTACCTTTTCCTATGCCAACAGGAAGCACTGCGCGTACAGATCGCACTGAAAATCAGTACACAACAGAAACATGACGGGAAAAAGAAAAGCAATTCAGCAACGCAGAAAAATCGACCAGGACCTTGAAAACCAGTTTCGTTTTCTGCAATCGGTTATTGCCGGAGCCAGAGATCCTATTCTGGTTATCGGTACCGATTTTCGGGTTAAGCTGCATAACAGTGCCACCCAAGTGTTTCATGACCTGAAACAGGCCCCGGAAAAGAACATGTATTGCTACCAGTTGATGCTGGGCCTGGAAAAGCCCTGCGCGTTGTCGGGAAGAGCCTGCCCCCTGGTTGATGTACTGGAGTTCGGTAAAGCGGTACGGGTGGAACATAAACAGAAACTTGCCGACGGCAAGATTCGTTTTTTTGAAATCCTTGCCTCGCCCCTGGAAGATGAAGACGGCGAACTTCTTGGTATCATAGAGACATTTCGTGACATTACCGAAAGAAAGCAGGCGCAGAAAAAACTACAGATGGCGCATATTGAATCTGAACGTAAGGTCAAGGAACGTACTGCTGAACTGGTTGCAACCATAGAAACACTGCGCCGGGAAATTCAGGACCGTGAATGGGCCGAAAATGAGTTACTCAAGGCCAAAGAACGGGATGAACTGCTCAACAGGGTAACACCAAGCGCCATTTTCTCCGTCGATCTGGAGCAAAACATTACCAGCTGGAATGCAAAAGCAGAGGCGGTAACCGGATTTCGCAGTGAAGAAGTTATCGGAAAACATTGCAGCATTTTTGCATTGGACCCCTGCACAAAAAGGTGTGGTGTCTATTCAACAGAGATCACAAAACCGATCGTCAGTAAAGAATGCAAGATCAAAACCAAGGATGGCGATGTACGAATAGTTTCAAAGAATGCCGACCTGCTTATTGATACCGACGGACAGGTTATCGGCGCGGTTGAAAGCTTTGAAGATATAACCAAACTGAAGCAGGTTGCGGAAGAGCTACAGGCGGAACGGGATAAATTCAGCGTCATGCTCAGCGCCATGGAACAGGGCATGCACATCGTCACCCGTGATTTTGTGATAGAATATCAAAATGATATATTAAAAAAGGCCTTTGGCGACAGGATCGGCAGGAAGTGTTATGAGGTCTACAAAGAACGGGATGAGCCCTGTGACATTTGCCGGATGCTCGAGGCCGTCGACACCATGGAGATGCAGCACACTGAAGCAACCATGGGCAACAACCGCTATTACAAACAGAGCTATGCTCCGTTTACCGATATTGACGGTGAAAAGAAGACCTTGATCCTGCTGACCGACATTACGGAAGAAAAAATGCACGAAGCAGAAACGCTCCGTGCAGGACAGCTTGCATCACTGGGTGAACTGGCTGCCGGGGTTGCCCATGAGATTAACAATCCCATCAATGGGATCATCAATTTTGCCCAGCTACTGCATGATGACGCTCACAATGAGCTGGAACTTGATTTATCCGGCAGAGTCATCAAAGAAGGGAAACGAGTTGCAGATATTGTCAAAAACCTTTTGTTATTTTCCCGCCAGCACGACATCGACCCCGAAGATATCATCGTCTCCTCGGTAATAGAGGAGTCACTGAATTTGGTGCAACACCAACTAGTAAAAGACGGGATACAGGTTCAATCGGATTTCCAGGAAGGTCTTCCTTTTGTCTTTGCCAACCCCAAGCAGCTGCAGCAGGTGTTCCTGAACCTTTTGAGTAATGCCAGGTATGCCCTCAATCAAAAATATCCCGGAGCAAATCCGGAAAAAGCCATAGCCATCAAAACAGAGCGTGTTTCCCTGGAAGGAAAAGATTATGTCCGAACCACGGTTACCGATTGGGGGTCGGGCATCCCCAAAGAAATTATCGAAAACATCTTCGATCCGTTTTTCTCCTCAAAAAAACCCGGCGACGGCACAGGCCTTGGCCTCAGCATCAGCCATGGTTTGATCAAAGACTTTAACGGGCATTTGCATGTGGACAGCGATGTCGGGGAGTTCACCACCATGATCGTTGATCTCCCCGCGAGTTGAATTATGCTTAACAAGCCGTAAACCCTGCCGGTACTCTGTCGCAGTTCAGCTTATGGTTAATGGATAGTCAATCACCAAGCATCTTTTTCCAGCATTCAAGATCGGCAAGGGCAAGATCGGCCCGGTACCCTCCCCGCTCTTTTTTACGAATCTTCTTCGTCAACGGCGGAAACAAGCCAAAATTGACGTTAGAGGGTTGAAAATGATCGGGATCAGTAGAGGTTAAATGTTGAATAAGGGCACCATGGGCTGTGGCAGGCGGCGGTACA
Organism: uncultured Desulfobulbaceae bacterium; assembly: GCA_945787305.1. Lineage (GTDB taxonomy): Bacteria > Desulfobacterota > Desulfobulbia > Desulfobulbales > Desulfobulbaceae > DRLX01. The sequence continues at coordinate 6,663 of CALZIH010000115.1, forward strand.
TGTAGCGTTTTCCCCTGGAGCATACGCCCGGCATTGATCCCGGCCAACAACCCCATGGCCGCTGACTCCACATATCCTTCAACGCCGGAGAGCTGACCGGCCAGGAACAGGCCAGATTGTCGCTTCATTTGCAGAGCGGAGTCCAACAGTTCCGGGGCGCAGATGAAGGTATTACGGTGAATAGAACCCAAGCGGACAAACTCCGCCCCTTCCAGTCCTGGTATCATTTTGAAAATGCGTTTCTGCTCCGGGTATGTCAGCTTGGTCTGAAACCCCACAAGGTTATACATGGTTCCTTCACGGTTTTCCGCCCGCAGCTGGACAACGGCGTGAAAGATAACTCCTGTGTCGGGATGGGCCAACCCTACAGGTTTCATTGGGCCGAAACGCAGGGTATCTTTTCCCCGCTCGCACATGACTTCTATGGGCAGGCAGCCCTCAAAATATTTCACATCCTCAAAATCTTTTAAGGGAACCGTTCCAGCCTGGCTCAACTGCTCAATAAATTCAGTGTATTGCGCTTCATCCATAGGACAATTCAGGTAGTCACCAGGCCCCTCGTCATCCCAACGCGATTTACGGTACACCACATCCATATTCAGCGACTCTGCCGACACGACCGGGGCAATGGCGTCATAAAAGGCAAGGTGTCGATTGCCGGTCAGTTGTTGCAGGCTGTCGGTCAAGCCTTCAGAGGTAAGCGGCCCCGTGGCAAGGATAACGGGGCTACCAGCGCTCTCAGGAATTTCTGTCAGCTCCTTTCGTACGACAGTGATCAACGGGTGTCCTTCTATACGCCGGCTGATCATTTGGGAGAACTTCTGCCGGTCGACGGCCAAGGCGCTGCCGGCTGGGACAGCTGTTTCGTCAGCGGCGGCAATGGTGATTGAACCAAGGCGACGCATTTCTTCTTTGAGAAGACCAACCGCAGAGTTGACGGCATTGGAACGTAGTGAATTAGAGCAGACCAACTCGGCAAGAGAATCGGATTCATGGGCAGGACTAAAGGTGATCGGCTTCATTTCATAGAGCTCAACCGGTATTCCCTGGTGGGCCACCTGCCAGGCCGCTTCACAACCGGCCAGTCCACCACCGACAATAATGACTTTATCCATTTACTCTACCTGAACAACATCTCAGTGTGATGACATCGTAACAAGTCAAATCCGCCTGTTGCTCAATAGGAAAAAATAACAGGTTATGACCTGGCCGCCGTCTGAAGCGGGACTTTTTACGACACCGAAAATATGATTAACGGACAATCTCAACTTCAAGCCGCTGCCGGCCCCAGTTCAAAGCCTCCTGATGAGACTCAAAGTACAGATCAATCCGGCCCGGCCCTTTGATTGCTGAACCTCGATCCTCAACCGTTCCCCAGCCATAGCCGGGCACGAGCATCCTGGTTCCAAAGGGATAATATTTGGTATCAGCGGCAATGGTGCCGTCTCGCGGAAACCACAGCCAGGGAAAAACCGTGCGAACCGGAATCATCCATGGCCGGGACAGGCTGTCCACGGAAAACAAACCGGCCTGCGGGATCACCGGCTCGCTGCCGGCGGCGGTCAAGCCACTGTAGGGATGGCCATCAGCTTTACCGGCGTTGACATATTTGTTCCAGAAGTCAAGCTTCAGACGCGTTCCCATGAACAACACACTCCGCAACCGCAATAGGCGGTGGCCTCCATTATCCTTTTCTCACCACCAGCGCAACCGACAATGAACAAGAGCAGATAAAAAAAGGCACAGGACACCAATGGTGCCGCTGCGCCTCTTGTTTGGTGAACAATCGGTCTAATAACGATAATAATCCGGTTTAAAAGGCCCTTCGACCGGCACGCCGATATATTCGGCCTGTTCAGGGGTCAAGGTGGTCAGATGGACGCCGATTTTTTTCAGATGGAGGGTTGCCACTTTCTCATCAAGCTTCTTGGGAAGGAAGTACACCTGATTCTCATACTGGTCGGAATTCAACCACAGTTCAACCTGGGCCAGGACCTGGTTGGTAAAGGAATTGGACATGACAAAGCTCGGGTGACCGGTTGCGCAACCCAAATTGACTAGGCGCCCTTCGGCCAGAACAATAATCCGTTTGCCGTCGGGAAAGATCACATGATCCACCTGCGGCTTGATATTTTCCCATTCCAGCTCACGAATTCCGGCAATATCGATCTCGGAATCAAAATGGCCGATATTAGATACAATGGCCTGGTCCTTCATACTATCCATATGTGACCGGGTGATGACCTCCAGATTACCGGTACAGGTTACAAAAATATCACCAACCGGGGCGGCTTCTTCCATGGTCACCACCTGGTAGCCTTCCATGGCCGCCTGCAGAGCGCAGATCGGGTCGATTTCCGTCACCATAACAGTGGCGCCCATGCCGCGCAGAGCCTGGGCACAACCCTTGCCCACGTCGCCATAGCCGACCACAACCGCGATCTTACCGGCAATCATAACGTCAGTGGCCCGCTTGATGCCGTCAATCAACGATTCTCGACATCCATAGAGGTTGTCAAATTTCGATTTGGTTACCGAATCGTTGACGTTAAAGGCAGGAGTCAACAACTTGCCGTCCCGGGCCATCTCGTTAAGCCGATGAACACCGGTTGTGGTCTCCTCGGAAATGCCGCGAACATCCTTAAGCAGTTCCGGATACTTTTCGTGCATGATCTGGGTCAGATCACCACCGTCATCAAGAATCATATTGGGCCGCCAGTCATCGGGCCCGAAAATGGTCTGCTCAATACACCACCAGAACTCCTCCTCGCTCTCGCCTTTCCAGGCAAATGTCGGGATTCCGGCAGCAGCCATGGCAGCGGCTGCATGGTCCTGGGTGGAAAATATGTTGCAGGAAGACCACCGCAGTTCGGCGCCAAGCTCTACCAAGGTTTCCATCAAAACGGCGGTCTGGATAGTCATATGCAAACAACCGGCTATTCTGGCCCCCTTTAACGGCTTCTGGGCACCATACTCTTCCCGCAGAGCCATCAGGCCAGGCATTTCAGTCTCGGCAATAGCCACTTCTTTACGGCCCCACTCGGCCAGGCTCATATCTGCTACTTTGTAATCACTCATTCTAGTGTTTGCTCCAATGATTCAGAGTTAAATGTTCGACAACAGCTGTCGAAAAAAGGGTGCGTTTCCTTAGATACCGGCAGCGCTTTTTAATTCCTCGACCTTGTCGGTACGCTCCCAGGTGAAGTCTGGTAGCTCACGGCCAAAATGACCGTAGGCTGCGGTGTTTCGATAAATAGGCCGGAGCAGGTTGAGCTGTTGAATAATTGCTTTGGGTCGAAGATCAAAAACCTTACCAATAACTTCAATCAGTTGCTCATCCGCTACCTTACAGGTGCCAAAGGTCTTGACATTGATGGACACCGGTTGGGAGATACCGATGGCATAGGCGATCTGTACTTCCACTTCTTTCGCCAGCCCGGCGGCCACTATATTTTTCGCCACATAGCGTCCCATGTAGGAGGAGGAACGATCGACCTTGGACGGATCCTTACCGGAAAAAGCACCACCACCGTGGGAGCCGCGGCCACCATAGGAATCAACGATGATCTTACGTCCGGTTACGCCGCAGTCTCCGACCGGCCCACCAATAACAAATCGGCCCGTGGGGTTGATAAAATACTTTGTATTTTCATCCAGCATTTCAACGGGAAGGATCGGCTTAAGAACTTCCTCCATCACCCCTTCCTTCAGGTCTTTATAGGCGACATCCGGGCTATGCTGGGTGGAAAGAACCACCGCCTCGATACGCTTGGCGACATTGTCTTCATACTGGATAGTCACCTGGCTCTTGGCATCGGGGCGAAGCCAAGGCAGAACGCCGGCCTTGCGAACCTCTGCCTGCCGCTTGACCAGGCGATGGGCGTAGGTTATGGGCATGGGCATCAGGACACTGGTTTCATCACAGGCGTAGCCAAACATCAAACCCTGGTCACCGGCCCCCTGATCAAGATCCAAGCCCTTACCCTCATCAACGCCCTGGGCAATATCAGCCGACTGTTTATCAATGGAGGTGAGGACCGAACAGGATTGCCAGTCAAAACCCATATCTGAAGAATTATAACCGATTTCACGGATAGTCTGTCGAACAATACTGGGCATATCGACCCAGGCCGAGGTGGTGATTTCTCCGGCAATCAGAGCCATACCGGTTGTGACCAGCGACTCACAGGCAACCCGAGCGTGGATATCCTGCTCAAGAATAGAATCAAGGATGGCATCGGAAATCTGGTCGGCGACCTTGTCAGGATGCCCCTCGGAAACGGACTCGGAGGTAAAAAGATGTGTGGACATGACTTCTCCTCAAACCGGTTGAACCGGTTAAAAATAATTAGACTATCGACAGATCATGGTGTCTGTCGGGTACAGTTCAGCTTGATTCCTTTCGCCGAATCTGGCGAACGAAATCAAGAACTATTTCCCATTTATTCAAAGGGCTTATCAAATACAACCCGTGAATAAACGGAAGAATATCCTCAATCAGCCGGCCGGTGTATTCCAAGGCGACCTTGCGCTGGTCATTAACCTCATCATAACCGGCAAGCTGTCTGCGCAGCTCCTTGGGTACAGAAATGCCGGGCACCTCGTTGTGGAGAAATTCGGCATTTCTCGACGAGATCAGGGGGAATATTCCGGGGAAAACCAGAATATCGACATGACTGATTTGTTCCATCATCTGTTCCACCACTTCCCTGGAAAAAAGCGGCTGGGTCATGGCAAAACGCAAAACGGGCTCCAAGAGCGGCCTTTTTCTCCAAGCGACCGATCTGCAGGCCGGGATTCGAGGGACGAAAACTGAACGCTGCACCGATGGAGAAGTTCGTCTCCTCCCGAGTGGAGCGTCCGGCCATATTCACGCCGCTATTCAATCCGGCCAACATCCGAATGAGACCTTCGGAACGGAGATCAAACACACCGCTTACCCCGGGCTGATCGGTACCACTTGCGGAATCGCCACTCACAGCGAGCACCGCCTCTACACCAAGAAGATGCGCCTCCATCATCCGTGACTGCAGGCCAAGGGCGTTGAGATCACGTCCGGTCTGGTGAATTATGGTCTGAATGCCGGTGCGCTGACGAATACGCGAGGCCATGCCCAGGTTGCCTGCCCGCAGGATCGCCAGCGGGTTTTCGCCAAGAGATATGGCGTCGACACCGGCGGCGGCAAGTTGCGAAGCGCCTTGTAATACCGGCTCCACATCAAGATGGGTCGGAGGATCAAGCTCGGCAATGATCGGCAAACGTTTCTTGTTCAACCCGGCCAGGAATCCACCAGGTTTGCTCGTTACCTCATCAGCATCCTTTTCCCGGCTACTGACGGTAACTTTTTCTCCCCGTACCCGTACCGGCTTGATACGAAGGGCTGAACGAAATTCCTGGACATGGGCCGGAGTAGTCCCGCAGCAGCCGCCGATCAGATGCACGCCGAACTTTATCATTTCACGGGCCCTGGAGGCCATATATCCCGGCTGGGCCGGATATATGGTTCTGCCGCCCACCATTTCCGGCATACCGGCATTGGGAAAGGCTGACAGCGGCGTCCCCTCCCCGGCAAGAGGCGTCATCTGTTGCACCGCCATGACCATGGCATCTATACCTCGACCACAATTGGTCCCGACCACAACCGCACCTGCTTCCCGCATACGCCGACCACAGGTAAGGGCGTCCTCACCATGAACGGTCATGCCCCGGGCAGGAAAGACCATCTGCGCAATGACGGGTAATTCTGGAACCTCTTGTTGGGCAACGTTAATGGCCAACAGAATTTCTTCAAGCTGACTGAAAGTTTCTATAATCAGGAGATCGGCACCGCCTTCGGCCAAGCCGAGTACCTGATGCCGATACGAATCGCGTATTTCCTCTTCACCGACCCCATCTTCTTCCAGGGGAAAACTCTCTCCGGAAGGCCCGACCGACCCGGCGACATACACCTGGTGACCGGCGGCCTTGGCGGCAATTTCCGCACCGGCCCGGTTGATTTCACGAACCTGCTCTTCGGCCCCGGCCTCACGCAGTTTAAAGCGGTTGGCACCAAAGGTATTGGTCTCAATCAGTTGACTGCCGGCCCGGATATATTCCTCATGGGCACTGAAAATCGTCTCCTTTGCCTGCAGGTTCAACAGGTCAAGATTGCGACCACGTTCTATTCCGCGCTCAAAGAGATAGGATCCCAGGGCTCCATCTGCCAACACCACGTGATCTTGTATATATGTCAGAAAATCAGGCTTCATGTACAGTCATATGCGGAGAGGTGCAAGCAGCTTGAACAACAGTCTCTTTCATTGCGGCAAGTTCGATGAACTCCCTACAAAAAACACTGGATATCATGATTGTTAGTAGATTACTCCAAAAAATAAGGGCATGCATTACAAGCGAAAGCTACAAAAGTTTAATCTTATATTTATACAAAATCTACCCGTCAAATTCAACCTAAAACAACCTCATTCCGACCATATCCCCTATTGCCGCACTGAATTATCCATCATAAACTGTTGATCTCTTCGTTAACACCTGCACAAAAAGAAAAAGAATTTCTCCCCGGGGTGTATTTTTGCTATTCTAAACGGAAGACAATTCAATATTTGGCCCTGTATGCTGAACCGAACCGTACAAACAACCCTGCTTCTCATCTGGATAGCGCTGATCGGCATACTCATTCGCAGAGACATACTGATTCCCGAAGTGCAAACCGAAGAAATCATGCTTTTACAGCAGGCCCGCCAGGAACACTATTTCGGTGTCTGGTTCAACGACAAGCGAATCGGGTATGTTGTTGAGCGACTGCTGCCGAACCCGGAGAAAAAAAATGGGTTCATCATTGACCAACAGGCCTTGATTAACCTGAGAGTTCTCAACACCATTCAGCCTGTCAGCATGCACCTCACCGGCGACTTAAACAACCAGATGCAGCTACAAAGCTTTTCTTTCAACTTCAGCTCTGCTTTCTACCAGATGGAGGCCAGTGGCAAGGTCACTGGCAATAGGGTTGACTTCACTCGGGATACCGGGCAGACCATCATTAAAGACAGGATTGTTTTTGACAGGCCCCCTCTCCTGCCGCTCAATCAACGGCCATGGCTTTTAAGCCAACTGCCGAGCCCTGGGGACAAGGGAAAAGTTTCGTTTTTCGATCCCCTTTCCTTAGAACCCAGGGCAGCAACCATAGAGTACCATGGGTTAGATAAACAACTTATCCATGGCAGGGTTTATACCCTACATCATTACAGTGAACGATTTTCGGGCATGCGGACCAACTTTTATCTTGATGATCACGGAAAGATCATCAAAGAAAGCTCACCGGCAGGGTTTATTTTCCTCGCCGAACCAAAGTTCAAGGCTACCGAAATAAGCACAGCAGGCGATGAATTACTGCAGGCCGTTGCCGTACCCTACAGCGGCAGCCTACCGGAGAAGGAGAACACGCTTGTACGTTACCGGCTCAGTTTGCCGGACGGGGTGCAATTCGACCTCGACGGTGGAGGACAGCAATTAAACGGCAATATCCTCACCCTGCGTAGTGAACCCTTTCCGCAACGAGCAACAACTCTCTCCACTGGACAGTGCAACGAACCCGCATCGCTTGGCGCCACCAGATATATCCAGGCAGACCATCCACTTATCAGGCAAACTGCCAAAGAAGTTATCGGCATGGTCGAAGACCCGGCCCAACAGGTTCGACTGCTTGCCGACTTTGTCCACAAGACCTTGGAAAAAAGACCGGTCCTTGGGCTACCAGATGCGCTCACCTCCCTGCAGGCAAAAAAGGGCGACTGCAATGAACACGCTGCCCTGTTTGCCGCCCTGGCCAGAAGCATCGGTATACCGACGGAAATCGCGACCGGAGTAAGCCTGTATCGCAATAAATTTTATTATCACGCCTGGAACGAGGTCTGTTTAAATAATTCATGGCACGGCCTGGATACAACCATCAACCAGATTCCAGCAGGTCTGCTCCATATTCGATTTGGCCGTGGCGACCTTGACCAGCAACTCAAAATAGGCAGCCTGCTGGGTAAACTGAGTATCGAAATACTAAGCGAAGAGTAATGCAACCCATCCTACAAATTAATAGCTTATGCAAAACATTCGGCAGTTTTGCCGCTGTAAGCGATGTCAGCCTGGAAGTGAATACCGGAGAAATCTTCGGCTTTCTCGGCCCCAACGGAGCGGGTAAGACCACGACCATCAAGCTACTGGCCGGCCTGCTGCTCCCCGACAGCGGACAGATAACTATCAACGGCAATGATCTAACCGGCCACCCTCTGGCGTGTAAACGTGACAACGGCTACATACCTGATCGGC
>CALZIH010000115.1:15025-23723 GCA_945787305.1 uncultured Desulfobulbaceae bacterium
CATCTTATTGAAAGCTATTCCCACGGTATGCGACAGAAGCTGATCATGACCTCTGTCCTCATGCTTGACCAACCGCTGTTGATCATTGATGAACCGATGGTTGGGCTTGACCCTAAGTCGGCCCGCATCGTCAAGGAACTTTTCAAACAAAAAGCCGCCGGAGGGACAGCTGTCTTTCTCTCCACACACTCCCTGGAGATAGCCGAAGAACTCTGCAACCGAATCGGCATCATTACCGAAGGCAAGCTCCGTATCGTCGGCACCATGGAAACATTGCGAAACAAGGCAGGCAAAAGTGATTCCGACCTGGAAGAAATTTTCCTTGAGCTGACAGGTGCCTGGGAGCTGCAGTCGGTTATCCAGGCACTTCAAGGTGTTTCATGAAAACCCTGTTTTTCCCGCTGGCATGCAGTCTACGTAACCGTTTCCTGCCTGGTGGTCACCTGCCCCTGCGGACCGGGGCCATCCTCCTGTTCGGGCTGGCCCTTTTTGCAGCTCTTTACCTTGTCAGTTTCAAGACCGTCAGCTACTTCCACCGGCAAAATGAACTGGGTATCATCCTCAGCCTGAAGATCTTTCAAATGGCATGGCTGATCATGTTTACCATGCTTATTTTTTCCACCATGGTCTCCGGTATCTCAGCCCTATTCCTCTCCAATGACAACGAAATATTCTGTGCGGCCCCAGTCCCCCCCGAGCGTCTGTACCTGATGCGCTTCGTTTCCACCATCCTCTACACCTCCTGGATGATGCTCATTTTTTCTCTGCCCGTCTTCGGCGCCTACGGTTCAGTATTCAATGCAGGTCATCTATACTGGCCGCTCATGGTTCTGTCCGTTCTGTCGACGGCTGCCATGGCAGGAGGAATCGGCCTGGCTCTCACCGTCCTGCTGGTCAATATCTTTCCGGCCCGGCGAACCAAGGATATCGTGGTGTACCTCTCCCTGCTTTTCGGCATCCTGCTCTATCTGGTCATCCGCCTGATTCGTCCCGAAGACCTTGCAGACCCGGAAAAATTCCCTGACTTTCTCGAATACCTCTCGGCCATGCAGACGCCAGCCGCGCCCCTCCTCCCCCCCTCATGGGCATCCAATATGCTCAGCAGCTATCTGCAGGAGGGACAAACCGACCTGCTGTTAACAGCCCTGCTTCTCCTGACGCCCTGTATTTTGTTTTTTGCCGGAGAACGTATCATGGGCCACTGGTTCTTTTCAGGATTCTCAAAGGCGCAGGAATCCTTTGGCGGATTTCATCGCTTCAAAGAAAAACCCTACCACCCCTCACCCATGCGCTGGTTTTTCCGACGCGAACTCCACCTGTTTATGCGCGATTCTTCCGAATGGTCGCAACTCTTTTTAGTCGGAGCCTTGATCGTTGTTTACCTGTACAATTTCAAGGCCCTTCCCTTGGATCGCTCCCCAATGCCCCTGGAATACATCACCAACCTTGTCAGTTATGCCAATATTGGGCTAACCGGATTCCTGATTTCCTCACTTTCAGCCCGTTTCGTCTATCCGGCAATCGGCAGTGAAGGCAGTGGTTTTGACCTCATTCGAGCCTCCCCTCTTGGCACAGGTCGCTACATGCTGTATAAATACACTTTCTATGTGATTCCGTTTTCATGCCTGGCCCTGGTTTTATTGATCGTCAGTAACCACCTCCTGCAGATCAAAGGGCCCATGGTATGGATCTCCGTCTGCACGGGACTGATCATTACCTGGAGCGTAGTGGCCCTGGCTCTTGGTTTCGGTGCGATGTATGCTGATTTTAAAGCGGAAAACCGGGCAGCAGTGCTCGGCGGATTTGGGGCAATCCTGTTTCTATTTTCAGCACTGACCCTGGAACTTGCCATCATAGGTATAGGCAGTGTTCCTGCCTATCGGTTGGTCCGTAGCTTTGTCAAGACTGGAGAGGCACCGCTTATACTTACAGCCGGCTCTTTGCTCATGCTTACGGTGATGGTATTTGTGGCCCTGCTTGCAGCGCTGCTGAGTATAAAAAAAGGGATAATCAACCTGGAATCAGGTTGATAGCACTGAGAGAAAGGGCTCTATGCGTAGGGGATTTTACCTGATACTTGGCTTTACCTTCCCAGGCTTCTGGGCGTTTCACGCCAGTGGCCTGCTGTCCTGGCTCTATAGTCCTCTACAAAACCTTTTTGGCATCGAGACCACCGGCTGGCTCTCATTTTTCACCGCCAGCCTGCTCTATATTTTCCTGACCGTGATCTTTGAACTATTCACCAGGGCCTGGAAAAACGTTCACCCCTGAATGGCGTAGCCGCCGTCCACAACCAGGGTTTGCCCGCTTATCATCGAAGAAAGGTCACTGCAGAGAAAAAGAGCCAGATCAGCCACATCCTCCGGTGTAGTCAGGCGGCCAAGGGGTGTACGGCGCAGAGATTCGCTGATGATTTCATCTCGATTAGGAAACTTTTTCAACGCATCGGTATCCACCACCCCTGCAGAGATGGTATTGACCGTGATATCTTCGGGGCCCAGTTCAACAGCAAGATGACGAACAAGTGATTCCAACGCCGCTTTGGATGATCCTACCACGGTATAATTTGGAACAGCCCGCACGGCACCCAGACTGGAAACGGCCATAATCCGACCACCTTTTTCCATCATTGGTACTGCTTGTTGACTTAGACTTAACAATGCACGGGCATTGATATCCATTGCCCAGTCCCAATGGCGGGTTGTTAACTCCATAGCCGGCTTCAACACCCCGGATGCAGCATTGGAGACCAGGATATCTAGATGCGCATGCCGTTCCCGAATCTGGGCAAACATTCGCTCAACGTCTTCGCCCTTTGCCACATTAGCCTTCACGGCAAGGCAGCGTACCCCCAACTCTTCAATGGCCGCCACGGTTTCTTCCGCATCCCGCCGATGACGAACATAATTGACTATAATATCCACACCGCCCTGGGCAAGCCGTAAGGCAATGGCCCGACCTATCCCTCGAGAACCGCCTGTAATTAAAGCTACTTTCCCTTGCAATTTAAACATGTTTTAACCTTAAACCGAACAAACCGACTAATTTTCATTTTAAACCTAAATCCTAAATCTTTAAAATTTACAATGCCTCTAACTGGTTTGCAAGAAATTGCTTACTTGTTATTTATTTTACGAAACATCAGCTTTCGGAGCAGTGAACTTCGGAGAAAAACAAAAGGATTAAAGCGGATAGGACTGAGTCGCTCAGGAACGAGGAAATCATTGACTTGCATTTCACTTGCCGTGGCAAGAGGAAAGGAGAGGTATTCTGAGGATGTACCAGCTATCTGCGCATGGATTGCAGCCCGGTGAAGAGAGGAGCGTTCTGCAGAGACACCCAAAATGGAAAGAAGGGCTGCATCAACAGCCACGGGATTTGTTCCTGCTGCAATGATCTGCAGCGGATAAGGCTTTCCGTTAATGGGCCCGGTTACGTGCATGGCACGTATCCCGTCAACCAGGGTCATGCTCTCCGGCAAGACAGAGAGCAACTCGACAAGTAAATCTGAAAAACGACCGGAATCACCGCCATGAACCATATGCCACCAGGGCTTCTGCAGACCGGTCAAGCAACCGAAAAAATTTTTCACAGCCAACGTTACCCGCATCTGGGCATGGGCCTTGACTCTAGGTAGATTAACCAGCAGGTCGCAATCGAGAGCATCCACCGCCATGTCGGCCTCGACGCCGGAAGCCAGGCTAAGCTTTCGACTTGAGGAAAAGTCGCTTATTTCAACCCCGAGAAACCGTATGTCCTCGACCACTCCAAGTCGAGTCAAAACACTGGTAGCCGAGCCAAAGGCCGGAGAATCGCCAATGATTACCTGAGCGCCATTATCTATAAACCAGCGGCTAACAGCAAGAGTAAATTCCGCCTCTGTGCAGGCAAGCGGCCCTTTCTTTGCACTGATCAAGTTTGGCTTAACCATGACCCGAAGTCCGGCCATTGTTCCCGGCCTCCCGATAGCGGAAATCAGATGATCAATGCTTTCGGCCAGGGAAGAGGGAGCGTAATCAGGGCATCGAGTAAGCCCTACCGTTGTTGAGTCAAGCCGCATAACAAAACATAATGTGAAAGATTTTAATTATGCCCTGGCCACCGGAACCTGGTCCGCCATAGTGATGCAGAGCAACCTGTATAAATGAATATCGAAGAGCATTTTGACGGTGGACATGGTTCCGCAGCAGATCGAACAAAAAAACCGGTTCAACCACAATGGCTGAACCGGTTTATAAGGAGAGAAGAGATGAAGATCACTATAAATAAAGCAGATATCATGCCAAACTATAAAAATAAACAACAAGCTATAAATCACGTATTATTTTAATATTTTAGATGTATTTTCCAAAAAATACTCTTCTCCCTTCGCAACAGTAAAAGTACAATATTTTTTACCTCTAAAGCCGGTTAACTTAGGTAACAATACGGATACATTTGCAATTACCGAAAGTTATACCACAGTATAAAATTGATGGACTCGTAAAAAGTCTAAAACGCTATTTGCACTATACGGAAATACGGTAAGTTACAACATTTCCGCCGTCGGTGGCGAGACTTTTTACGACACCGACAAAATTCAAAATAGAAATACTCCTGTATTTCAAGGTAAGTACGTCTACGCACTCCGCGCCCAGTTCAATAGGCCGCCGGCAACTAAAATGCGTCTATGACGCTCGGAAAGATCAACAACCGCCTCTATCGGAGTGCCGTTCACCTCAACCGTTACCCTGTCATTACCATCCAACAAGGCCTGCCTGATTCCGGTAATGACAAGTTCTGCCCCCGGCTCTACCTTTTCATAATCAGCGGGATCAGCAAAGGTTAACGGTAATATACCGAAATTGATGAGATTCGCTTTATGGATACGGGCAAAACTTTTGACCAGCTTAACCTGGACACCAAGGTAGCGGGGGGCGAGCGCTGCATGTTCTCTGCTTGAGCCCTGTCCATAATTATCTCCGCCAACCACAGCCCCAAAATGCCCGGCCGAAGACGCCGCTTTCATTTCACCGGCAAACTTCTCGGAGACGGAATTAAATACAAATTCGCTAATGGCCGGAATGTTGCTACGCAAAGGCAGAATCTTAGCCCCGGCCGGCATGATATGGTCGGTGGTGATATTATCTGCGACTTTAAGCACCACCTTACCCTTCCAGGTCTCCGGCATCGGCTCAAAATCGGGAAAAGGGGCAATATTGGGGCCGCGTACGATTTCAACCTCGCTGTTCTCCGGCCATGGCTCCTCGATTCGCTCATCACCGGGCAGATATTTTTCCGGCAAAGTAAAGCCAGGGTAGTCGCCCAACTCCCGCGGATCGGTAATGCACCCCTTGATAGCCGAAGCTACGGCGACCTCTGGACTGCACAGGTAGACCTGGTCGCCCTGGTTACCGCTGCGACCTGGGAAATTGCGGGAAAAGGTCCGCAATGAAATCATGGATGTCGGCGGCGCCTGCCCCATTCCGATGCAACCGAGACAACCGGATTGATGCACTCGGGCACCTGCGGTGAGCAAAGGAAGAAGGTTTCCTTCGGCCGTCAGGTTTTCCAGGGCCTGCCGACTGCCGGGATTGACCTCAAAACTCACCTCCCGGCTCACTTCACGACCTTTTAAAATGCTGGCCACCGCTGTCAGATCACGCAGAGAGGAATTCGTACAGGAACCGACCAGCACCTGGGCCACGGGTCGACCGGCCACCTCACTGACCTTAACCACATTATCAGGCGAGGACGGACAGGCAATCATGGGCTCCAGGGTTGACATATCAATTTCCAATACCGCATCATATTCGGCATCTTCGTCGGCAACCAACTCTGCCCACTGATCTTCCCTCCCCTGGGCGGCAAGAAATTGCCTGGTATTCTCGTCAGACGGAAAGACTGAAGTGGTTGCGCCAAGCTCTGCACCAAAGTTGGTAATAGTTGCCCGGTCGGTCACACTCAGTGTCGCCACCCCTGGACCAAAATATTCCATGATATAGCCGACGCCGCCCTTTACCGTCAATTGCCGCAGCACTTCCAGTAACACATCACGCGCAGCAACCCAAGGCTGTAGTTTACCGGTCAGCTTTATACCGTAGATCTTGGGCATAACCAGGTAAAACGGTTTACCGGCCATGGCCATGGCGACATCAAGACCGCCTGCCCCCATGGCGATCATGCCCAGACCACCACCAGTGGGAGTATGGGAATCAGAACCAAGCAAGGTTTTTCCAGGTGCACCAAAACGTTCAAGGTGTACCTGGTGACATATCCCATTACCCGGCGGTGAAAAGTAGAGACCGAACTTGCGGGCCACTCCCTGTAGAAACACATGGTCATCTGCATTTTTAAAATCCGATTGCACCAGATTATGGTCCACATAGCTGACCGACAACTCGGTTTTGACCCTTGGTATGCCGATGGCCTCAAACTCAAGATAGGCCATAGTCCCTGTGGCATCCTGGGTCAAGGTCTGGTCTATACGCAGACCTATCTCTTCTCCCTTTTTCAGCTCACCTTCAACCAGGTGTGCCGCAAATATTTTCTCAGCAACTGTCTTGCCCATGTTTTCTCCTTTACCTTGAAAAAGGGCCCGGACCAGGAACGAACTCTTCCCCTCCCCGAAACTTGCCCTCTGATCTTTATTGTTACTTAAATGGTGAGCACACCCTGATACAAAAACACCAATAATAAATTTCCTGTTGTACTTCTCTGGGAACCGGCCCTTCACAGTCAATTATATTGTAACCGATAATACCATTACTCTCGTTTTTATAGCTCATGATGTTGATGTCATGCTTCCCCAGTATATTGGTCACAAAGCCAATCATTCCGGGTTTGTCATGGTTGATCATGATCAACCGGGTATGCACCCATACCGTGGGAATTTTTTCCACATTGGGAAAGTTGACACTATGGGTAATATTGCCATACTCCAGATAGGACTTGAGTTCGTTGACAGCCATGCATGCACAGTTGCCTTCCGATTCGGAAGTCGAGGCGCCGAGATGTGGAGAGACCAAAATCTTGTCATGGCCTATCATTTTTTTTGAGGGAAAATCGGTTACGTGCCCCTGCAGCTTTCCAGAGGATAATGCCGCCAGAACCGCATCTTCATCCACAACCCGACCGCGGGCATAGTTAAAGAGCAGTGCTCCGTCCTGCATGGCATCAAGAAATTCCGTTGAAACCAATCCGGTGGTCTTTTTATTCAGCGGCACATGAACGGTTACAAAGTCGGCCGCAGCCAGGGCTTCCTTACGCGACCGCATTAATTGCACTTCCGGAGAGAGTTGATGAATATTATCCATGACCGGGAAGGGATCAAAGCCAACCACCTTCATGTTATGATGGACTCCGGCATTGGCAACGCGGACACCGATCTTGCCCAGACCGATCACCGCCAGCGTCTTCTCGAACATCTCGACGCCTTTAAAATTCTTTTTTCTGGCCTCCACTTCTTGATTGATTTTCTCGTCATCAAAGGTGGACAGGCCTTGACAGAAGTCGATGGAATGATAGACATTGCGTAGCCAGGTACCGAGCATGGTGAACAACAGTTCAACCACGGCATTGGCATTAGCCCCCGGGGTGTTAAAGACACAGATCCCCTTTTCCGAGGCCTGATCAACAGGAATGTTATTCACTCCGGCACCAGCTCTGGCTATGGCCAGCAATTCCGGATAGGCTTTCAAGTCGACAGGTGAAGACCGGACGACTATTCCATTGGGATTATTCTCATGCTCGCCCACCTTATACTGGCCGTTAAAAAGATTCAGCCCTTCAGGTGCTATGGCATTAATGGTTTTGATGCGATATTGTTCCATGATAGTTCCTCGATACAGGATGCTGTACAGGCAGCGGAAAACCCTCAAAAATAGGACAATACCTACAATAAACACTAATTTTTCGCAAGGAAAAGCAGATGGCGGATCAAGCGCAACCCTTTTCATTTGCCGGTAAAATGATTACCATGCCATGCAAGTGATTTTTTTTCTTGTTTATTAACCACAGGACGACAATTGATTATGAACAGCCACCTGTTTCCATTTGTTGTGTTCTTTTTTTCAACACTCCTTCTCTGGCACATTATAGAACCTTATCCAACCGTTGCCGGGAACGACGCTTCGACTGCTTCCCTCCCCAGACATACCGTCTCCATCAGTTTCGATCTGGAAAAATCGCAGCTCATTGGAACCTCAAGCATCAACTTGCCGGAAAACATCCCACTCACCCTCCACTGCGGGCCTCTGACGATTACCGGCTCTATCCTTGAACAACAGGATCACACCCCCCTGCAGGTCATGGCCAACCAGGAGAACATTATCAGGATTCCAGCAGCGGACACACGACAGACATTGTTACTTTCCTGGACCATGACTGCTGATAATCCTTATGCCAGCAGTAATCTTATTTCCAAGGGTGGTATTACCCTGGCCGGCTTCTGGCATCCGATACCGGAGCAGGACATGTTGTATGAACTCTGGGCCGCGCTTCCACCAGGGTTTACCGGTATCAGTGAGGGGGGTGAGATCAAAATGGCAACCCAACAAGGTATGTGCCAATTCCAAACCGCCTTCCCAAACCTTCTGCGTACGCTCCATTTTGCCGCCGGCCCCTATATAATACAGTCCGTCAAAGAGAGTGGAGTCACCATCTACACTTACTTTTTCAAAGAAGATCAGCAGCTGGCACCTGAGTACCTGAAGGCAGC
>CALZIH010000116.1 GCA_945787305.1 uncultured Desulfobulbaceae bacterium
GCTCTTTAACGATTTCAATTAGCAGGTCATAGGTTTCTTTCATTATGTAGAAAACAACAGGTGGGGTATGTGGTGGGGGATTCTTTTTCTGTTAGAAGATTTCAATATTGTTTTACCATATAACTTATTGAAATTATTGGTGGGCGAGGCGGGATTCGAACCCGCGACCTTCGGCTTCGGAGGCCGACACTCTATCCAGCTGAGCTACCCGCCCACACGCGGGGATTGTCCTGAAAAGGATGGGCCAACTTACTCGGACGGCTCCTTTTTTTCAAGAGGTGTTTGATAGAAAAATCTACTGCTGGCACTTAGTTCCGGGGTGCTTGTGTTTTTACAACCATGCCAAGACGTTCGGATATCGGTCTTTAATCGTTTCCCCTTTGCTGCCCTTATCGGTTTTTCAAAAGAAGCGAATTTCAGCTCTAAATACATGCCCTAGTTTCCACAGAGTTTCAACAAAGTGGCTACTGCCTCCGTAAGTTCAGACCAGGAGTTATGTTAAGCTCAACATAACAGGAGGTCTGAATTTGTGTAGTATGCAGGGGTGTAGCGCCGGAAAGGCGATTCAGGTTTTCCACCGTCCTTCGCCTAAAAAATTCTGTGTTACTCCTCTATATACGGGTCTTTCTTTTCAAACGCTTCCGGTTTCAGGGTGAATTCCCCGTGTCTGTTATATATCTGTTATATACAGGATAGCCGGCAACAACCCATCCCTTAAAGGCATCGTAAATGTTTGTCACATTCGTGTAGCCCATCTCAAGAAGTCTCTGGGTGACAAAAGCTGAACGGGCACCGGTTCTGCAATAAACGTATATTTTGGCATCGGTGTTCTGAAGTTTCTTAGGCGCTACCCATTCGATAAGACCTCGGCTAATATGCATTGCCCCGGGAAGGTGAGCAGCCTTGTACTCATCCTCAGTGCGAACGTCCACCAGGATGAATTTTTCCCCGCCGTCCATGATCTTTTTAAATTCTACGGCAGTTACATGGGGCTGGCTTTCTTTGATCGGTTTCCAGAGGTTCTCAACATTTTTCTTAACCTGGTCGATTGAAGGTCCAGCTATTGCTGAGAGAGGAGCTGAAAAACACATCAAGACAAAGAGTAAAGCTGTCAGTAGTGAAATTGTTCTTTTCATGAGTTCCTCGTTTGGTTGAGTGATAACGAGAAGTTGCGTATCCTCGTCTATTGGTGCCCCATAACAAGAGGTGTCACGCTGTATGTAGTTAAGGTAGGATTCGCGAGCACTGTTGTCAAACTGTTAAATTGACTTGTCAAAATAGAAAAAATGAAAGCCGGATATCGGCAATAAGAATTTGCAATATACTAGGTTTTGATTTGATATCAGGGGGCAGTAAATATTCGTATGATAAGGTAGGGCATTGAGCATTCAGCAGGCTGGTTTATGGTGTTTTTTTCTCGTCCAAGTGGTTCATGTACTCATCCCATTCCACAGAGAGCGCATTTTTCTTTTTGTTGTTACATTCCTTGCAGCAGGGCACCAGGTTGTCTTTGGTGCTGCGGCCGCCACGGGACAGGGGAATGATATGATCCATGGTCAGGTTCTTGAATCCGACGTTCTCGCTACAATAATAGCAGGTGCCGGAGCTGGTTTTCTGCTGCCACCAGCGTGTTTTGCGCAGGGCACGTGCCTTGCTGCGTTCTACCTTGATAAATTTTTCATCCGGACCGTCAAGGGAAAAGAAATTGTCTTGCATAACGTTTATACCAGCTCTCCCAGCAGGATCTTTCTCGCCCTGCCAACGAGGTACAGCGATCCGGCTATACAGATGAGATCGTTTTTTGCGGCACCCTCAATGGCCAGTTCCAAAGCCGCTTCGACATTGACTACGGCTTGCCCTTTGTTGTGCATTGATGCGGGTAGGGTGTTCAGCAGATCCTCCGGCATGGCAGAGCGTTCCGATTCAGGCCGGGTAAAAAAGATATGGTCGGCTAGTGGTACGATTTCTTGTAAGGTCGCCGCAATATCCTTATCCGACATGGCTCCCCAGACCAGAAACAGGCGATCGTACGTAAACTCGTTCTCCAATGCCAGGCGAAGAGCCTCGACACCCGCCGGATTATGGGCCCCATCCAGAAGAAAATGGCGGGAATCTGCGGTTGCCGATCGTTCGGTGCATACCTCATGATCGTTCAGCCAGAACTCTTCCAGCCTTCCGGGCCAGCGGGTTTGGGAAAGCCCGATCCTTATTTGCTGCTCTGTTACTTGAAAATCATGGGGTCCTAAACATTCAATGACTGTCAAGGCAAGGCTTGCATTGGCCACCTGATAACCGCCTTTCATGGATAGGGGAAGTCCGGTCAGCTGCTGTTTCTCAAGCCCTCTGTGGTTCCATGTGCCGTCTTCGCATCTTTCCCCGAAAAAATCACGACCCAGCAAGTGAAGTGGACTGCCTATTTCACTGCAGCGCCCGGCAACAACCTCGAGGGAGGTCTCGTTTTTTACTCCTGAGACAACTGGAGTGCCTGGTTTTATTATGCCTGCTTTTTCGCCGGCAACTTCTTTCAGGGTGTTACCCAGGTATTGTTCATGGTCCATGCTGACATTGGTGATCACTGAAACCAGCGGTTTTATGACATTGGTGGCATCGAGCCGTCCCCCCATGCCGACTTCCAACAGGGCCAGGTCGACGTTTTGTCTGGAAAACCAGAGCAGGGCCAAGGTGGTGGTGAACTCAAAATATGTGATCTGTTCTTTGCCGAGCACCCGGGTGATTTCTGTGGCCAGTTCGGCGAAATCCTCTTCGCTTATGAAGCTGTTGCCGATCCGAAAACGTTCCCGTACCGAGCTGAGATGAGGAGAGGTATACAGGCCGACCTTGTAGCCGGCTGCAGTCAAAATGGAGAGCAGGGTCGCTCCTACCGAGCCTTTGCCATTGGTTCCGCCAATGTGGACACTAGGCAGGTTGTGCTGCGGATTGTCGAGTCTGGCCAAGAATTTTTCCATGGCATCAAGGCCGAGCTTGATTTTGAAAAATTGCAGATTATCGAGAAAATCCCAGGCCTGTTGGTAGTCCATTTTCATCGTAAAGGTTTCAGGATTGAATTTTTCAGGCTATATCGGTTGTCGGCGGAGGACTCGAGCGGTAATTACGAGATGAGCTCGAGTTTGGCGTAATCAAGGTGAAGGATCTTGTCACCGTGCCGGTCAAAGGCGATTTCCAGTCGTCGCGGGCCGGGAATGCTTTTGACTTTACCGGGACCGAACAGGGGATGCTGTACCAACATACCGGGGCTGTATTCAACCCGGGCAGAGAGGGTTTTCTTGCTGGTTCTGGTCGGCTCCGGCAGGCCAAAACCGCTTGATGCCGAATAGGAGCGGCTGGCTTGTGGAGCTTGGCTTTCCTGGTGATACAGCCCGGGATTGATTTCTCTGAGAAAAGGCGACATGACCGCATGGCGTAATTTCCGATCCGGGGTCATCAGCTGGCGCGGGTAGGTAAGAAAGAGTTGTTTCTTGGCCCGGGTAGCGGCGACATACAACAGGCGCCGTTCTTCTTCCCATTGTTCACCGGGTACGGCATTCTGGTGCGGAAAACGCCCTTCGGCAAGACCGATAACAAAAACCGCGTCCCATTCCAGACCTTTGGCCGAATGGATGGTGGAAAGGATGAGCCGGCCCTCTTCAGGGGTGGTGTTTTGTTCGGCAGCGCCGGATTCAGGTGGGTCAAGGGCCGTATCGTCGACAAAGGACTGCAAGTCGCCATAACCGCCGATTAACGCCCTGATGTGTTCAAGTTCCTTGCTCCGTTTAGGATAGTCGTCGTGGTATATTTTTTCAAATATCGGTTGGTAGTACTCCATGATCAGGTCAAACTGCCCGCCGGGGGTCAGGTTGGAATCTTGCAGTCGCTGTAGCAGTTCAAGCAGTTGTGTAAACCCTTGTTTCCAACTTGGGGCTGGTTTGTAGGTTGCCAGAGCCTTGGCCGGATTATCGTTTTCACTGATTGTGGAAAGGATTTTCTGGGCGGTTTTCGGTCCCACCTTATCAAGTTGCAGGAGAATCCGGTTCCAGGAAAGGTTGTCCCATGGGTTGACCTGGATGCGCAGAAAAGAGAGTGCATCCTTGATGTGGGCGGATTCGGTCAGCTTCAGACCGCCTCGTTTTTCAAATTCCAGATACCGACTGGTCAGCTCCATTTCAAGTTTATAGGAATGAAATCCGGAACGGAACAGGACGGCGATTTCATTTTTCGGCGTTCCCTCTTTGAGGAGTTTGTCGATGCTATCAACCACAAACCTGGCCTCTATTGCTTCACTGCCGCCGCTGAATACCTCCGGTCGGACTCCACCTTCAATCTCAGTAAAGAGGGATTTGGTGAATTTCTCTTCGGCCTGTTCGATAATGGAGTTGGTGAGGCTGAGGATGGGTTGGGTTGAACGGTAGTTTTGTTCGAGCTTGATGACCTTGGTACCCGGGAATTGATTGGGAAAACGCATGATATTATAAAAATCTGCGCCCCGGAAACTATAGATCGACTGGGCATCGTCACCGACCACCATCACATTGTCGTGGTCACGGGCCAGCAGGCGGACGATTTCCGCCTGGATCAGGTTGGTATCCTGATATTCATCGACAAGAATATATTGAAAACGTCCGGAAATCTCGGCTCCGGCAGTATCTGATTCGGCCAGCAGCCGCTGCCAGTTGACCAGCAGATCATCATAATCCATAAGACCATGATCCAACTTAAATTGGTTGTAATGGTCACGGATAGTGTGGAAATCGTCAACAAATTCGGAAAGGTGAATGTGGTTTTCAAATACAAGCTCTTCCAGAGGCCTGGCCTTGTTGATGGCACCGGACATCAGGTTCATGATGATCCGCTTTGAGGGAAACCGTTTACCGGCTCCGGCAAGACCAAGTGATGATTTAAGCAGGTTAATGATGCCCTCGGCATCGCCGCGATCAATGATGGTGAAGCCGGGAGGAAACCCGAGGTGGTGGCCATGCTGACGAAGCAGCATATTGGAGGTGGCGTGGAAGGTGCCGCCGATGACCCGCCTGCAGCTCTGGTCGGTTAATTGTGCCGCCCGATACAACATTTCCTGGGCCGCGCGCCGTGTAAAGGTAAGCAGCATGATGGATTCCGGGGGCACACCCTGCTCTATGAGGTGGGCCATCCGGTAGACCAGGGTCCGGGTTTTACCGCTGCCGGCCCCGGCAATAACCAGGACTGGTCCGTTACCATGGGTAACCGCAGCATACTGGGCCTCATTAAGGGCATCACGGGAAACTTGCGATGCAGTCTGCCCGGAGTTACTCGAAAATATGTCGACGGGTTGATTCTTTTGCATGCCGGCTTTCTACCATAGAGCGTTCAGAGTCGCAATGGATGTTGACAGAGACGGGAGCATTCAAGTAGAATTACAGTTTTGGTCAAATTGAGGATAGTATTTTTACGTTGTATAACAAAATAGGTAAAGCCCATGGATAATCTAACAACAACATTTGATGAACAGACCTTGGATGAACTTTTTCCCGCTGGCCGGGCCAATGATTTTTTTGAGGCCCTGTTTGGCGACGCCAGTGAAGGATCCTATGATATAAAATTGAATTTTTCCGGTTTCGATGCCGGGACAAACAGCCTGCGTTTTTTTCTGGATTTACATGAACGACCCGGCTGTTGCCTGGCATGCAATCTGACCTATGGTCTGCCCGAGGTCTTTTCCCGCCATCCGGTGATCAATATTAAGGGGCTGGTTGCGGATATCGAGAAAAAACTGGACGGAAAGGCAAGCTGCAGCAACTGGAAATTAGGGACAACCGTACAGCAGTCAAAGAGTATTCACTCCATTCCATTACACATTGAATTGGCCTGACATTGTCCGAACAGTTAAGTTGGGATGAGCGTTATATACGAGATGAGCTTCCCTGGGATACCGGGTGCCCCGACACCTATCTCGTCCGTACTGTCTCGCGCTGGCCGATGTGCCGGGGAGCCGTACTGGATATAGGTTGCGGAACCGGCACCAACAGCATCTGGTTGGCCGGTCAGGGGTGAGATGTCACCGGGATTGATGTATCCAGGGAAGCGGTTGCCATTGCGAAAAGACGGGCGGAAGAGGGGGGCGTTGCCTGTCGGTTTATATGCGACGATTTTTTGACTGTCGATATAGCGCCCGAGTCCCAACAGTTTATCTTTGACCGCGGGTGTTTCCATGCAATGCGGGAAGAGGCGCAGCGCCGGGCCTTTGTAAGTCGGGCTGCAGAATCGCTCTCAGCTGGAGGATTATGGCTGAGCATGATAGGAAATAGCGATGATCCTTTTCCGGATGAAGGGCCGCCAAAGCTCTCCGCCCTCCAGATTGCAACAGCTATGGAGCCCGCTTTTGAAATCCTTCACCTGGAGTCCTGCATGATTGAATCACGGCGGGGAAGACCGCCCAGGTTCTGGCAATGTCTTGCGAGGAAAAGGTCGGTTTAATCCTTGCTGGGACGCCTTCGTTATCAGTGTTGTAAAAGCCTTTGCGCCGACGGTGGAAAAGTTATAACTCGTTGTGTTCCCGAACAGGTTGAGTGACGTTGTGGACTGTTAACGAGTCCGCCTTAATTGACGGCTACCTGTGAACGGCCGTTCTTTTTAGCCTGATACAGGATATCATCGGCCTTCTCCAGCCATTGGTTCCTGTCCATTCCCGGCTGCCACTGGCAGAGCCCTATACTGACCCCGAGTTTTGCCTCGCCGGTATTGATGTCCAGGCTTTCCACAGCTCTACAGAGCCGCTCTCCCAGATTGCGTGCGGCTGTGATGTCTGTGTCCGGAAGAATCAATAAGAATTCATCTCCTCCCATTCGTACCAGCAGATCGGTCAACCGAACCTGGGCCTTCATGGCGACTGCAACCTGTTGAAGAACTTCATCACCCATGATGTGACCCATGTTGTCGTTGACTTCCTTGAAGTGGTCCAGATCCATGGCCGCCAGGGTCAGGGGGTGTTCATGGCGATTAGCCTGCTCCAGAATACAGTCGATTCGTTCTTCAAAGACAAAACGGTTGGGCAGGCCGGTGAGGGTATCTTTATGTGCCTGTTCAAAAATCTCTTCATAATCAAGAGCCCGTTTGAGTGGTTCATCCAGAATGCTCAATGAGTCGTTGATCAGCTCGATATCATCATCGGCAATGGGCGCATCTTTGTGAAGAAGGAGAAGCAGGCCGCAGCCTTCTCTTGATTCAAATGACCACTGGTACGAATAGAGGTCGTCAATGCGGCTTTTTCTGAAGCTCGGGTCGGCTGGTTTGTTAAGTATTTTTTGTGCAATATCAATAATGTATCTTCTTTCTGGTCCATGGCTTGAACAGAACATGTGCATACGTTGCCGGGTTTGGTTATTGTAACCAATCAGCTCATGGGGAACGTGTTCGGCAAGCCATATGGAGTAGGTCTCGATCATGGTAGGCAGGTCGAGAGCACCGGCCATACGATGGTGAAGCTCATTGACCTTTTGCAATTGCTCAGACTGATGTCGATAGTGGCTGATCTGGGCAAGGAGTCGATCCATTTCGTCCCTGGTTGAAAGATCGGATGCGATGGCTTGTTCTTCAATCTTCATTGTGTCCACATTTCCGTATTTAGTGTAAATAAGGTTGGTTATGGTATTTCAATTACCAGGCTGTAATGCGAAATGTATGCCAGATATCTTTTAATCGTTTTTTCTAGTAATTTCAAGTTTATATTGTTCTGCTGTGTTTGCGGCTTTGGTAAGGGACGTTCAGGAGTCGGAAAAATGACAGGGTGATCAGCGTTGAATACCCGCCGCCGTGCGGCTATAAAGCAACCCTTATCAAAAGGTTGGAGCAGGGGTGAAATGGATATTGGTCAAATGTTCATGGTCGGGTTTACCGGGACCATGGTCGATGATAATCACTGGATAGCCAGAGCTGTCCAAGATGAGGATCTTGGCGGTGTGATCCTCTTTGATCGTAATGTTGACGGTTCGGTGCAGAATATTTCCTCTCCGGCCCAGTTACAGGAGTTGACCGCTACCCTGCAGGCATATTCTGCTGTGCCGCTTCTAATCAGCACGGACCAGGAAGGTGGCCAAGTCTGTCGTTTAAAGGAGCGCGATGGTTTTTTGCATACAGAGAGTGCGAAGACGTTTGCCCGGCTTGACCGGGAGGGGGCAAGCGAATCGTCAACTACACTGGTAGAAGCCCTGGTACGTGGCGGTATAAATTTAAATCTTGCGCCGGTTGTTGATTTGGATCTTAATCCGAACAACCCGATTATTGGGAGGTACCAGCGCAGTTTTGCTGCTGAACCAGAAGAAGTATTCCAAAATGCCCAACTTGTTATCAAAGCCCATCACCGGCACAACATTGGGTGCTGTCTAAAGCATTTTCCCGGACATGGCAGTGCTGCAGCCGATTCCCATCTTGGTTTTGTCGACAGCACGGTTGATTGGCAGGAAAAGGAACTGGAGCCCTTTGCCCGACTTATTCGTTCCGGGTTCAGCGATGCAATCATGACTGCACATGTGATCAATCGTCGGCTGGATCCGCAAGGGATGCCAGCCACGCTTTCCCGGCCTATTGCTAGTGATTTATTGCGAGGAAGACTTGGTTTCACCGGCGTAACCGTGAGTGACGATCTGCAGATGAAGGCAATTACCAAAAAATGGGGCTATACCGAGGCTGTCCGGTTGGCGGTACTTGCCGGAGTGGATCTGCTGATTGTTGGCAACAACCTTGATGCCCGGGAGGGTGCCTTTGAGGAGGGGAAAAGATGTGTGCAGGATATGCTTGACAGGGGTGAGGTTTCTGCTGATTATATACAAACGTCGTTAAAGCGCATTGCAACGTTGAAAAAGAAAATATCAGGCTTTGCCTATGAAACGCTCGAAATTGAACATGCTCTGCCCTTACTTAAGCCGATGAGTGAGATAGCCGGCAAAATGGCA
>CALZIH010000117.1 GCA_945787305.1 uncultured Desulfobulbaceae bacterium
AATCCAGTAATAAATCCAGCCTTACCGGCAGTGGTATATACCAGGCCGACCTGCTGCAACGTTGCACCGACAAAAAGAAGCATTCCTGCCAATAACCCGGCGTACAATGGCTTTATTTTCACCAACTCACTGTGACTCTCCTCTTGATGAGGTCGCAAGGCCAACGGCAGGAGACAAAGACCGCCGAGCAGAAAACGGGCCCCATTATAGGTATAGGGGCCGAGATGCTCCATACCGGCACGTTGGGCGACAAAACCAAAACCCCAGATCAGAGAAACGAACAATAAAAGGAGATCCGCGCCCATGGTCGTGTTTTTTTCTTCTTGCATTTGCCCTATTGTACTGTTTCTCTACCCCGAGAGATATCGGCATGCCCGAAAAAGGCTTGACTGGCAGATGATATACTCAGTAAATATGTGTGAATAAACTTGCTGTATGTAGGTACTCATTCCCCTAAAAAATAGCTGTAAGGAAATACAATGTTTAGGAAAACCATGAAGAAAATAGCCTTTTCAACCATATTGATCAGCTTTTTCCTCTTCCAGGCCGGTTGTGGCGATAAAGATGCCGACGTTATGGCCTATAAGGGGGCAACCTACCCGCCGACAACAAAAATTGACTACATTTTTCAGGCTAAGCAGGCTCCACCGGCCTGCAGGGTCTTTGCCGAGTTACTGGTCACCTTACCTGCGGAAGTTGATGGCAAGCTGATGCAGCGGAAACTTGAAAGCGAAGCCAAGGCTCGCGGAGCGAACATGGTCCTCATCGGCCAGAGTCGGCAGATGGAGGACGATGAGGGGTTTAGCTTTGTCTACTATGGGCCACAGAAAGAATATCTCTGCAATGAACAATGGTGTGGTTGGAAGTATGGATATGATGCCTGGGAAGAACAGGGCGATTTTGTCAATATCGGTTTCAAGGAATGGGGAAACGCAAACGTCAGTTTCGATTACCCGGTGATGCTGCAGGCCGCCTTTTTGCGCTGCCGATAATTTTGAACAAACAAACGAGGAGCGTATCTCTTGATGACCACATCCGTTATATCAACTTGATCCCAATGATCCTAAGGGGGGTATGAAAAAAACAATCGCAAACAACCTCCAGTTCTTTTTCCCAAGGATGCGCCTGACGGATGAAGATGGGCTTCAACATGCCACTGAAGGGTCGACCCATTACGAACTACTTATAGAAAACAGGCAAATACTTCCCTTTCTGCAAACATTGTTTTTTGAGGAACGGTTGATTGAGGTCCATCTAGATCAAGGCACCCGATTGTTTTATGCCACGCTCTGGGACCATCGACCTGAGCTCGAAGAACAGGAGCAGGATGGAGAAACCGTCTTTGTGGAACCGGAATATCAAGATGGGGCCTATTTGCAGGACATGGGTCACCTTGTTATTTCCCCTCTGGAGCCGGTGGCCGGCAACATCAAGGTCCGCTTAAGCTGCGCCATTCTGCTCAGTTTCTACACCGGAACCAATGCGGTTGAACTCGGAACCAAATTTCTCCGGGCGGACACCATCCGGGGCGAATCCGTCTTACTTTTTGAATACCCTTCTATCGGTAGAATTGTTCGTAACAACCGCCCATTTCGCGCAAAAATTACTCCGGAATTTGAGATAATAGCCCATGTCTGCCATAGAGATAACAGTGAAAATACGCTTGATTGCGATATCGTGGATATCAGCAGCCATGGGCTTGCTCTGAGCAATGACTGCCTGATGGAGCAGTTCGAGGTCGGCGATCCGGTCGCACTGACCATCCTTTCCCCCTTTAATGAGCCAATAGAGATCAACGGCACTATCCGGCATTTTGCAAAAATTCGTACAAAAAAAGGCAACATCAACATCTCCGGTGTCCAGTTTGACTTGGAAACCAGAGCATTGGCAACACTCATTGAAGAATTATTTGCCCGCGTACAGAGGAGCTTTATCAGAAATTTGGCAGAAAAAACCGAAGGGCAGGATATTCATCTTACTCTGAAATAAACTCTGCCGAATTCCTCATATTAATAAGTGCGTTTTAAACCGACACGGACAAGACAGGATAAACCCACTAACTTCCTATGATAACATTATTTATGGCGAGCACGACAGGATTTATAATGTCGGCTAACCATCAACCGCATTAATAGCTGATGAAGACCCGTGGAGAGCATAGGAAAGCTGCAGAAATCAGGTCTGCATTCCTGCAGCATAGCGATGAACGGAAAGTAAAACCAGAGAACAGCCCTTTTACCAGACAGCCCGCATCCCTTTATTTTTGCGCACCTGATCAATTCGTCGCTCAAGCTCTACCCGCCATTGGGCATGGATACGGGCAGCCGATGGGGCAATAAGCTCGGGCAGGCCATAGACCAGGCGATCCGCTGCCCGGCTGGCCTCGATAACCGCCTCAATGGAACGGGCACCAAACTTGTAATCGGCCAACAATAATCGCAGCAACAGACCCGACGTCTTACGGGCAGCCGTTTTCCAGTGGGTCTGCATCTGATGGGCTATGATAAAGGCCCGTTTTAAAAGAATTCGCCGCAACTCTTCCAACTCCTCTTCGCTGGCCGAATCCCGCAGCAGATGTTCAGGGACCTCGATACCATCAATATCAAGCACCACTCGCAATCGACTCATAAAATCGGGAATCTTTAACGTCTTGGCCAGTTCCAGAGCCTTGGGTTCAGTTGGGTGCAAAAGCTTTTCCATGTCCGTATAGCTGGCTTTGACCCCACCGGCAAAGACAAAAATGGCCCGCCCGATATGGTAAGGAATGCCATGGACATAGGTGACACCGTCCTGCATGGAGGGCAGGAAATACCGCAAATAGCCGAACTCATAGTCATCGTAACGACAGTCAAACTCATCCCAGAAGGCTATGGGCACTTTACCTTGGGCCACCGAAGCACGGATAGGATCGATGGCCGAGTTGATTTCATCAGGACTTGCGAACTGGGTCAGGTTGAACTCAAAGAAATCAAAAGGATTGCCTTCAAAATTCCTGGAAATTACATTGGCAACCTGTTTAACGGCAAAAGATTTTCCTGAACCTGGGGGACCGAAAACCCCGATGCACAGAGGTCGCAGTACGCTTGATTTGGTAACATAGGACTCCATGACATTATGGAGTGTGATCACCGGATCAATCTCCGCCGGATCGGTAGTCCGTAAATGGCCAAGCTGAAAGATGGGTAGATTGTCAAAGCCGGTCCCTTTATTGACCTCCTCTTTTAAGTAATTGAGGACTGAAACGATGATATCGAGATAATCATAGCCCTGGCTGGATGTACCGTTTGCCTTGTTCGGCAGGTGGGTTCGAAAAAATGTGCGCAGAGCTTTTTTCTTTTTCTCGTTCCAAATCTGGCTTGCGACCAGCTCAAGGGTTGAATCAAAATCAGCGGAAAAGGCCGGCAGCTCGACAAAACTAGGATCTTTGGCGTTCTCGATAAATGAACAGGGAGAGCCATCCGGATAGGTTGAAGCAAAATCCAGATTCGGAAATTCCAGGCCTTCATTGAAATAATACCCGTGCTCATAGAGGACCTTCCAGTTCAGCAACACCCTTTGCGAAAAATCAAAGAAATAATTGCGACAGAGCTGAAAGCCTTCGAATCGCATACTGTCCAGGGTCAACATCGAGGTAACCATGGTGTCGTAACATGGAACTGAACCGCGTTGCCGTGGCGAACTTTTTTCCGGCAGGTGACCTTTGCGATAGCGAAAGTAGTTCCCCTCGGGCCCGACATATAGGATTGCATGGGGAAACATTTCAACTATAACATGACAGAGAAAACGATTTCGCTCCACATCCCATATTCCGACCTCCGGAGTACGCAATGCGCGCAGACACATGGCAACAATAGTTTCCCAATTAACGGAAGAATCCATCTCCATACGGGTAGTTTCCAGGTCGGATAAACGACAGAAGAGCGTGAATTTCTCTTTCAGTCGGGTGGCCCATTTTTGCCAATGGGCAACAGAGATCCCCATAGCTATGCACCAAAGGCCCGGATTCAGGTCAACCAGATCATCACAGACCTGCGGAGGAACTCCGGAATCATCTATCAAGACCAAGCCGTTATTACCGCTGATGGTCTCAATATTATTTTCCGCTATGACAAAGGGCTCTCCCCCCGCAACTCGGCCCTCAGCCGGCAGCATTTGGTTGACCATGAACCAGCCGTGATCGGGCTTGTGAACATCGCTATTCGAACGCTTACGGAAAATTTGGTATACTTCCTTTTCCGCACCATAGGTCAATGAATTGATCTTTGGTGTCAACTCGGAAGTGGTCAGATATGAAGCAAGCCAGGTCAAACACTCATCCAGCCGCCCGTTGCTCACCGCAACCTTGCCGGCAAGCAATTCTATATCATCTCCAGGATTATAGCCATAGGCGGGCAGGCTGCCTTCTTCCAGCAGACTGACCTCTTTGACGGGTAGATTGTAAATTTTAACATTGGAGCCCAGCAGTAGGATTTTCGACATATTTTTACCCGTGGTTTCGGTCCGCTAGATGATAAGAAAAAAGGCTGCTCTGAATAAAGAATGAGAACTACAGTAACTCCGTCTTCTTCAACAGAAAAACAGCGCCGTGGTAACTGACAACGATCAAGGCGACCCAGGATAAGAGTAAAAAGGTGCTCATAATTGACCTCCATAACAAAAGACGCTAATAGACCCCAACGTTGACTTCTTCAGCAGCCAGGACGGCTCTAGCCATTGGCCACCAGAGGCACTGTAGGGCGTGCAATCGAATTTTCCGATCATCTTACTTTTCTTCCTCCGGCCCAATACTGATCTGCTTCGCCATGATACTGATTTCTGCAATAAGCAGGACAGTGAAAAGGACCAGAAACATGAAAAACGTGGCCTGGACTGTCCCGACAGTCAGGTTGGAACGGGCAACGGTTACCGGCAATAATCCCTGGATCGCCCAGGGCTGACGGCCGACCTCGGCAACGACCCAGCCTGCTTGCGAAGCAATCATGCCGAGGAAAACCATTGTAGTTCCGGCAACAAGAAGCCAGCGTTGCTGGAGGAGGGTGTCTTTGAAGGAAAAATAGAGAAAAGCCAGGCAAACCAAAGGGAAAAGGGTTCCCAGGGCAACCATGATATGGAAGGAATTAAAGGACATGGCCACCGGTGGCACAGCATCTTCCGGTCTTTCCAAAAAGCCGTAACCTAGATACTCTTTATTTTCATCAAAAATGGAAAGCGCAGCTGAGGCCTTAGCTTGATCACCAGCTTGTTTAGCTTTTTTGTATTGGTCAAGCTTGGCGAGAGCCACCCTTCCTTTTTCAATTTTCTCACCAACCCCCATGATGCCCTCTTCCGCATTCCCATATACCAGGTCTTCAATACCCGGTACAAAAGAGCCCAAAGAGCGATTGGCCAAAAGAGAGAGCAGACCGGGGATGCGGATTTCAAAGCTAAAGGCCCCCTGATCATCTCCCGCCAGTTTCTTCGAGTTAATTATGCCCAGTGCAACCAGGCCGGCATTCTTTTCCCCTTTATACAAGCCCTCATATGCAGCCAGCTTCATGGGCTGATACCTGGCATTTTCAAAGGCCGCCTCATCACCGGTAAACCCGGTAAAGGTCGATGAAAGCAGGCCGAAAACGGCGGCCACAACGATGGAACGCTTGGCCATTTTCACATGACGCCTTTTTAGGAGATAAAATGACGAGATCGAGATGATAAACAGGGCTGAAAAAAGCATGGATGAACTGGTGGCGTGGGTAAATTTTGATACCGCCACTGGATTGAAAACCACATCGGAAAAATTCTGCATCTCAAAACGTGCGGTGTCTGGGTTAAAGGCCTGCCCAACCGGATGCTGCATCCAGGCATTGGCGACCAAAATCCAGACCGCCGACATGTTGGAGCCGACTGCAACCATCCAGGTGGAAAAGAGATGAAACCTTTTGGAAACACGATTCCAGCCAAAAAACATGACTGCAAAGAAAGTGGCTTCAAGAAAAAAGGCAAAGAGACCCTCAATAGCAAGCGGCGCACCGAAAATATCACCAACCATCCAGGAATAATTGGACCAGTTGGTTCCAAATTCAAACTCTAAAATAATACCGGTTGCAACACCGATGGCAAAGTTTATGCCGAACAGTTTCATCCAGAACTTGGTCAAGCTTTTCCATTGCTCACTGCCTGTTTTCACGTAAATGGTGTGATAAAAGGCGATGATCCAGGAGAGGCCGAGGGTCAGAGGAACAAAGAGCCAATGATACATGGCTGTCAGGGCAAATTGGGCTCTTGCCCAGTTCACCATGCTCGGGTCAATATGCTCAATCATTACCGTTCTCCCTCTACACTACAAGAATGGGCCTGTGCGGATCGGATCAGCTCGCTGAGCACATAGTCCGCCCGTTGTTCATCGGTATGAAACTTTGTTCCTAGAAAATCGTGAAAGAAAAAGAGCTTGAGAACACCAAAGATGATGATCAGCTTAATGATGATAACCTTCCAGAGTGTCTTACCTAGAGTCATCCTCCGAAATCCATCGATATAAAATCGTAAAATCTGGTTGACCACACAGGGCTGCTTTTGCTCGACCCGATCCACAGTATACCTTTATTGTAATTTTTCAGAATGATTACGAATCACAGTCTCCAGCGAATCGGCAGAAGACAGCTCTGAGGGCGAAAATATCGGCATGCATGCTTCCTCTTGCGCCAACTGGGCAAAACTGACTCCGCCAAGTGTCTCCCGCAGCTGGTCGCGGGCTTCCACCCAGACCCGATGTACTGCGCAATTATAGGTCACTTTACACGAGGAAGGTCTACCTATACAGTCATTGAGATAGATCTCACCTATCATGGTCTCAACAACCTGGAGTAAAGAAATTTCTTCGGGCTGGCGAGACAAAAGAAAACCGCCCCGTGCTCCCTGTTTAATTTCAATAAGCCCGGCTTTGGCTAGATCCTGGGCTATTTTTGCAAGGAAATGGGTTGGAATGTCGACATGTTCGGCTATTTCTTGCCGACTGGTCAACACGCCCTGTCCTTGCTTGGCCAGGTAAACCATACATCGAATGGCGTATTCAGCTGCTCGTGTCAGTCGCATATCCTTCCAAGAGCAAGTGGAGATAGAAAATTATACATGTCCTCAATGTTACGCGAAGCAATACTGTCCAAGGACAGCACATTAATCACGGAACCTCTTGCAATCACGAGAGATCCAGCGATCGTGCAGTAGCGATCAATATGAACCGCTAGCGTCCACTCCCCGCACATCCTTAATACTGATTTTCCCTCGATCCATAGACCACCAGACATAGACAATATAGGCCAGGACAACAGGGATAGCCAGCGCAACCCATGTCATAACCTGAAGGGTATAAAGGCTGCTGGATGCGTTATAAATGGTCAAGCTGGATTGGAGATCGACTTTTGAGGGATAGAACGCGGTATTATTGAAGCCTGCCATTCCAAAAACAGCAAGACCAACAAAAACAGTCCCAAGACCGGATGACCAGATACCATATTTGGCCGAACTTCTCGTCGTCACCATCACTCCGGTCACCACCAGGATCAAACCAACAATAAGAGCAACAGCAAGCTCTGGTACCTGCACCAAGTTAAGGAGGTATTTCCAGGTGACACGAATGACTTCCCCATTTTCAGAGAGCCCGAAACCTTCCATGGGCAGAACCTGGACAACGAACCAACTGAGGAACGGAAGGCTGTAGAGGAAGTTCTTTTGTACGGCGGAACGCAATCGCTCTTCCAGCTCACCATATCCTTTACAATTAATATTATTGATAAGATACATCGCCCCAAGGGTTCGAGCGTTGAACACTAGGAAAAGTCCGACCGACAGGTTAAAAAGAGAAAAAACGGCTTCAAGCCCCCGAAACGAACTTGTCCAGGTAACAAAATTATAACTGCTTAACATGAAATTGGCGCCGGTAAAAAACGTGCCGATTGCAACCCCAATAAGGAGGATGCCCAACGAACCGTTAACCAGCATAAACGTTTCGTAAACCTTTGCTCCAAGCAGATTACCGGGCTTTTTACGATACTCGTAGCTGACAGCCTGCAGGATAAACGTAAACAGGATCAGAACCCACACCCAGTACGCTCCACCAAAGGACGTCGAGTAAAACTTGGGGAAAGCTGCAAACATGGCGCCGCCAAAAAGGACCAGAGTGGTGAAAGCCAACTCCCACTTTCTTCCCAGCGAATTGATAACAAGGTCTTTTTCCGTCTCTGTTTTTGCCACCTGCCAGAGCAGGGTCTGCCCTCCCTGAACAAAGGTCAGAAAAAGAAAAATGGTCTTATATTGAACAACCTCCCCCCTGTCAAGGGGAAAATACCCAACAGTAACACGGCGCAAAGGCAAAACGAGAGCGGCGTTGCAAGGCAAGATCTTGAAGATATCTTCCCTATACTTTATAGTTAACTTCCGCCCTCCTCTCATGCAAGAAGCACCCAATTATGAGGTGCAATTGAACATTGGTAGCGACGGGAGAAAAATCTACTGCGAGAAGGATTACCCCGAACCCCAATCAGGATATATTTCATTAAAACCAACCCAGATTAGAAGCACCAGGCAAACGCCATTGGACACCAAAAAGAAAATACTCACCATTGCCCGTGAACGAATGATCCTGCTCGGGGTTCTCCTCTCCGGGGTTTACTGGTTGTTGGAATCCTTTGTGCACTCGCACATATTTTTCAACGAACGCCCGGGTTTTCTGCACCAGGTTTTGACACCTGGTGCCCATGAAATCTGGATGAGGTTGATCATCGTTATCCTATTCATCTCCTTTGCCTGCTATGCCCAGTGGACAATCGGTAGATTTAAAGAAGCAGAAAATGCTATCTGGCGGGCAAACGCCAAACTCACCCGGATCTTTGAAACTGCTGCCGACGGGATGCGTGTCGTTGATAGTGACCGCACCATTCTGGAGGTCAACACAACCTTTCTCCACATGGTTGACCTGAGTCGGGAGGATGTAATTGGGAAAAAATGTTTTGAAATCTTCAGCGGTTCAGCATGCCATGGCGACCGGTGCCCCATGGTTCGAATCATAGCAGGAGAGGAACGTATTGAATATGATGAATCAAAAATCAGCAGCAATGGAAAACAAATCCCCTGCATTGTTACGGCAACACCCTTTAAGGACAGGAATGGTCAGCTTATAGGTATTGTAGAGGATTTCAAGGATATTTCCGACAGAAAACAGGCTGAACAGGATCTACGAACTTCACACGCCCAACTTCGTGAACTCAGCACCCATATGGAAAATGTTCGCGAGGAAGAACGGCGGAAGATGGCCAGAGAAATCCACGATGAACTGGGGCAGGCCCTATCTGTATTGAAAATGGATGTCAAATGGCTTACACACCACCTTGCCGATGATACAACACTACTTGAGGACAAGCTAAACTCCATATCCGATCGCATCGATACCACTATTCACACCGTACAGAGGCTCAGCTCCGAGTTGCGTCCCGGGATGCTCGATGACCTTGGACTCTCAGCGGCCATAGAATGGCAGGCAAATGAAATACGTAATCGCGTGAACATCAATTTTGATATCGTATCCATCCCGGAAGATATTATCCTTGATGCAGCCTCATCTATCACCCTTTTCCGGGTCTTTCAGGAAGCCCTGACCAATATTATCCGCCATGCCCGGGCAACCCAGGTCAAAATTGCCCTCAACCAGAACGGAAACAAGACGACCATGACAATTCGGGACGACGGTCGTGGAATTACCCGACAACAGATAGCCGACCCAGCCTCACTGGGACTGATCGGTATGCGTGAGCGTATCAGCAACCTTGGTGGTCGGTTTGCGTTGTCAGGCGAACCCGGCAAGGGAACGACGATTAACGTATCAATTCCTTTTTTCCTTAAATCCAGCGAAAATAATGTATAGAATATTAATTGCAGATGATCATGCCATCGTCCGCGAGGGGTTGAAACAGATCCTGCAGGATTTCCCTGACATGAAGGTGACCGGAGAGGCTGATACCGGCAGACAAACCCTGCGGGCTGCCCGCAAGAGCAAGTTTGACCTGATTCTCCTCGACATCGCCATGCCCGACCGTAATGGTCTTGAAGTGCTGAAAGAATTGCGCCATGACGGCTTAAACATCCCCATTTTGATGCTCAGCATGTACCCGGAGGAACAATATGCCATCCGCTCGCTGAAAGCCGGTGCAAACGGATACCTGACCAAGGAAAGCGCCCCGGATGAACTGATCGCTGCAATTCGCAAAGTTTTACAAGGCGGCAAATACATCAGCTCATCGTTAGCGGAAAAAATGGCCTGGTATCTGGAAACGGAACATGGGAAGAATGGCCACGAACTCCTTTCCGATCGCGAATACCAGGTTATGCTGATGATCGCCTCGGGAAAAACCGTGTCGGATATTGCAGAGGAACTCATGCTCAGCCCGAAAACCATCAGCACCAACCGAAGCCGGGCACTACAGAAAATGGGTATGAAAAATAACTCGGAATTCACCTATTACGCCATAAAGGAAGGACTGGTATACTAACCCCTCTTTCTCACGGGTAGATTTGTCAGACAATCCCTACAAGAAAACACCTGCACGCCCTACGCTATTTTCCAGCCTCCACTGACATACTTCTCCAACCACACCTTGTATATTTTCCTCAGGGTGTGGAGATATCTCTATTCCACGAACAGCACAATCAAGATTCTTTTTATCAGGAGGACACAATGAAAAAGTATCAAAAAGCGATAGTGGCAGCACTGGCAATAAGCATGCTCTTGTGCGGTGGACAGGCTCTGGCAGGTAACGGGAAAGGATCCGGCGGATCTCAAAATGGAGGGTCAGGCACAGGTGATCAGGATCGCAAACGAGACGGTTCCTGCATGGAAAGCATTATGACCGGAACAGATGCTCTCCTGCTGGCCAGACAGAACGGTAACAGATCCGGTGACCGGGACGGCACCCCGGATCAGGATCGCGACCGGGACGATTCCTGCCTCGAAAACAGCATGACCGGGACAAGCTCAATCCTGCTGGCCGGACAGAACGGAAACATGTCCGGTGA
>CALZIH010000118.1 GCA_945787305.1 uncultured Desulfobulbaceae bacterium
CTGTCCGTCGATTTTTCCGCCGCTCCCCACGGCCCGTAAGTGCTTGAACGGTTTCCCCTGGTCGGTGGTCTCCAAGAGCAATCAACTTCCGATAGCGAATACCCGCGGCTGCATTTCTGGCTCATCAAACTGCTTGACCGCTTTCCCGTAATGGCCAGGCATCCCCACCCCATGTTGGTGCATTTTCCCATCGCCTTCATGATTGCAGTTCCGCTTTTTTCAATCCTGGCTTATCTGACCGGAAACCCATCCTTTGAAACAACGGCTTTCCACTGTCTGGGCATTGCTCTGCTGTTTATGCCCTTGACCATCGGGACCGGATTTTTCACATGGTGGCTCAATTACCACTCCACCTTATCGCTCGTAATCAAAATCAAGATCATTGGCTCTGCACTGCTCATGCTGCTCAACCTCGCCCTCTTTTGCTGGCGATATTTTGTTCCGGATGTCTTTTTTACGGGTAGCGCCTGGAGTCGAGTCTACCTGTGCTTACTTCTTGCCCTTATTCCGGTGGTGAGTGTGGTCGGCTGGTATGGAGCGTCTCTCACCTTCCCGCACCCAAACAAAAAATGATGTGACGACCTGCTGCGGTCAGTCGGTTTTTCTTGTTTGACTGGATCGTTTAACTGCCGCACCGAGAATAGCAAACCGCGACTCCTTGTAACCGTCGAGCAAATCCAACCCTGCCTCTGTCAGGGCTGCTCTGAATTGGGGGCCGTGAAAACGGTTTTCTCGAGGGTGTACCAGGAGGTACCGGAACAAAAGGTTGGCATACAGAGGCGGATAAATTTCCTCAAAATAAAAGACACCGTTGTCTCCCAGTACCCTGCTGATTTCTGTAACTCCCTTCTGCCAGTCCTCCAGGTGGTGAATGATGCCGTAATTAAAAACCCTTCATCAATATCAATAGCCTGAATCGATCCAGGTGAAAAGGCCCTGTAAATTATGTTTGCACCCACGCCACAGCCGCAACCGATTTCCAGACCTTTTGCCCCTGGGGGCAGTGCCTGCATTTTTTTGAAAAAACGGGCCTCCCGCTGTTGGACATATCGTCGAACCGGGCTATTCACCCAGAGTCGTTCCGGCCAGTTGACCTTCATGGTTTCTCCTTTCTGCCTTGAAATATTTTTGCAATACCAAAGGTCAGTTTTTTGATTGTGAGATCAGTGAAGCCGGCCCTGCCTATCTCGGCAAGGAATCCGGCGTCATCCGGGAAATCATTGACCGAGTCGGCCAGGTAACTGTAGGCGTAATTGGTACGGGAAATCCAGTTTCCAAGGGGCGGCAGAATATAATCAAAATAAAAGCGGTACAACCGGTAAAGCAGCGGGTTGTCCGGATAGGAAAACTCCATGATCAAAAGACGGCCGCCAGGTCGCAGTACACGGTTAAACTCAGCAAGCACCATGTCCCGTTCCTCCATATTGCGGATACCGAAGGAAATGGTCAACGCATCGACCGATCCAGAGCGTACCGGCAAGAGTCGACCGTCACCGGCCATCAGGCTTACCGGCGCATCCGGGTAGTTATTGTTGATTTTCTGTTTTCCCACCGCCAGCATGGCAGGGGAAAAGTCAACTCCTATAACCTTGACCCCGGGATGCCTGTGACTGATGGCAAGAGCTGTTTCGGCGGTGCCGACAGCTACATCCAGAACGACACTGCCTTCATCCGGCTGGAGAACCTCCGCCAGTGTTTGACGCCAGTAAATGTCCCGGCGCAGAGAAAGAAAACTATTTTGAAAATCATACGTTGGAGCAATGGTTTCAAACATTGCCTTTACAGCTGTATCCTTCATTTTACACTCCTTGCTTGCTCAGCCCATAATATCTCCCGGACAATGGAGTCGGTTACCGTACCGGTCTGCAAATCAGGCGGTAACACAGTCCAGGTATAGGTTTCCACCTCCAGTGGCACCTCGGAAGGAAAAAGGGGCAGGATCTCTTCGAGAAAAAAACGGGTAGAGTCACAGTCATCGGTTTGGTTCATATATACCGGCACATGAAAATGGACCCGCCATTCTTCCATATCAACTGGTGCATCTTTGATCGCCAGCTCTAAGTCATGATAGCGAACGAGCTCTCCATCGGACCTTCTGCCGACCGCTTGATGCAAATAACAGGCTTCCTGGAACCTTGCCAACCGACCGATGTCGTGATGAAATAGCCTGAGAGCGGAAGAAATCTGGACGTGGCCGATCTTTATACTATTCTCCGCCAGCAACCGCAGAGACTCGGAAGGGTTTTCATACTGTAACGCCTGATGACAGCAATCAAAGCACATTGCCAAAAATGACCGCTGGGCAGGGGTCAAATCGAGACGATCAAAAAGATCGACAACATCATGGATTGTCTCCAGGACACACCCCGGTTCCGGCTCCATTGACAACAGGATCCGCTTGCCGGTCTTCTGGGCGATGCGGTCGAGAAGATCAAGGGCCTGGCGGATATGCTCCTCAATTATCGGGAAGTCCTCCGGGGCAATTGCAGTGCGAAAGCCAACCGGAACAGTGGAAATGGAACCGGTCATTCCTTCTGGAAGCCATATCGAGAGCAGGTTGGCAAGCTTATCGGTATATTCGAGCCGTTCTACAAATCGCCAGTCGGGGAGATACACGGATTCCTTTACTGGAACATGATGAAACGTACCATATGGAAAGCCATTGACGGTTTGCACATATAAACCTTGTTCCCGGCACCAGTTGCCGAATAAACGGGCATCTGCCAGCGTCATCTCGCCTGCCGCCCGCCCAGACAACCTTAATCCAAGCGGAAATGGCTCACCCGGTGCAACTCTCTCTTTGACTACCGGGGCGTTACGACTGATTGCAGTAAAAATGTCTTGCCAGCTCTCCCCCGGGTGGATATTTGTGCAATAGGTAATCACAGGCAACTCTGCTGGGCTCTGTTCATGGTCGACAACACCATCCTCTCAAATATACTCCTTCGCACCATGCTGATATTACATTCAATTCAGCACTCCGTACATGGGTACCGAGTTGCCATACTCATCACCGGCTGTTGCATTCTTGCCATGAAAACGTAACCCCAGCTCTTCTATACAACGCTTCATGAGATTCGTATCAATCCGGTTCACTTCTTTTTTGCTGCCGATTCCGGTCAAGAGTGTTATCGCAAGTTCCCCGCCCAGGTGTTCTTGAAACTCATGGAGGGCCGTGTCCACATCGATGTCGGCAAGTGCCTGATGATACAAGGGAAGTCCCAAGTCTTTCAAAATGGTGAAAATCCGTTCCAAGTCACCACTCCCGATCATTCCTTTATGATAGGAATAAAGGCTGTCCAGAGATATGCCGATGGAGACCGCTTCACCATGATGGAGGATGCTGTCGGTCATCTCCTCCAGCTTATGCGCCGACCAGTGGCCGAAATCAAGGGGCCGGGCCGAACCGAATTCAAAAGGATCGCCCTGGGTACCGATATGATGGATATGCAAAGCTGCACATTGATGGATCATCTGTTCCATGGACTGCGATTCAAAGGAGGCGAGTTGACGCCGTTGTTCATAAAGAGAGTCAAAAAAAGAAGAATCTTTGATCAACGCCACCTTCACCGCTTCAGCCATGCCTGCCCTGAGTTCCCGGGGAGGAAGGGATTCAAGAAAATTGAAATCATTGATCACTGCAAACGGCGGGGCAAAGGTACCGAGGAAATTTTTTCGGCCCATGGCATTGATACCGTTCTTCACCCCAACCCCGGCATCATTCTGGGCAAGGACTGTGGTCGGCATGCGGATGAGCCGCAGGCCACGATGAGCAATGGCGGCAGCATATCCGCCGGCATCCAGCACAGCTCCACCTCCGATAACCAGAACAAATGACTGTCGACACAGACGGTTGTCATGAATATGCTGGATAATCGAATCGATGACCTGCGGTTTGGTTTTACAGGCTTCCCCTCCGGATATGGTGACAATATTACACAGCTGCATGATCTCCGAATGGACCGCAGCATATTTCTCAACTCTGCTGTAGAGTGTAGAATCATGCGCCAGAACTCCGGAATCAATGATGCAGAGAATGTTGTGACATTTCTCCCCCGCCTCCATTAACACGGATGCAAAGAGTTGGTTATCGACATCAAAAATATCACGAGTAAAAAATACAGGAAATGCGTACTGGATGCTGAATCGTTGTTCGAGTTTCTGCATTGAGATTTTAGTGTATTGTTCACAATTGAGTTTCACCACGATACATATCCCATGTCAGCAAACCGATATCAAAAGCAACTGATGGGATATTTTGCATGGCCAGCTAGACAGTTAAAACATAACCACAATAGGAACGAAATCCAAGAAATAACAATTCGTTTGTTTCATAGAACACATGAGCTGATTATCACCAAAGTTCAGTTCGTCATGCTCGCCGGGGTGGCTGATCGTGTTTTTCTGTACCTGTGAAATTATCAAGTCACTCACAGTTCATAATTTATGTTATAATATCTGGCCGATAAAAGAAAAAAACAGTTTCCCGTCACGGATTCAGGTTAAAATCAACCGTTATGTCTACCCGTCATGCTGCATCCGCCGGTATTGGATGGCCTCTGCAACATGGCTGGAAGTTATCTGTTCGACGCCTTCAAGGTCAGCGACGGTACGGGCTATTTTTATAATCCGGTGGTAGGCTCGGGCGGAGAGGCCAAGTCGCTCTATGGCCTGGTGCAACAATCTTGTGGACGCTTCATCAAGAGGGCAATACTTGCCAATAAGTTTTGATCCCATCTGCGCATTGCAAAACACGGTTGGATTTTCGGAAAAACGTAGGACTTGTTTCCTCCTGGCCGCATTGACCCGATCTCTGATAACAGCAGAACTCTCCCCTGGTTCAACGCTGTCAATATCCTCCACCCGGACCGGCGGTACTTCCACATGCAGATCAATGCGATCAAGCAAAGGGCCGGAGAGACGACTGCGATAACGCTGGATCTGAACCGCTGTGCAGGTGCACTCTTTGGTCGGATGCCCCCAGAGCCCGCAGGGGCATGGATTCATGGCCGCGACCAGCATGAAGCGGGCCGGAAACCGGAGACTGGTTACGGCACGGGCTATGGTTACATGCCCATCTTCCAACGGCTGACGCATGACTTCAAGGACATTCTTCCTGAATTCCGGCAGCTCATCTAAAAAGAGTACGCCGTTATGGGCCAGTGAGACCTCACCGGGCCTTGGCACCTGACCGCCGCCAATCAGACCTGCATCGGAAATGGTATGGTGGGGCGCACGAAACGGGCGAGTGACCATGAGAGGCGTGTCTTTGGGCAACCGATCGCAAGTGGAATAAATTCTGGTTGTTTCTAACGCCTCATCAAGGCCGAGATCGGGCAGAATTGTCGGCAGGCGACGGGCCATCATGGTCTTGCCGGTTCCGGGAACACCGGACAGCAGAAGGTTATGCCCACCGGCAGCGGCAACTTCAAACGCCCGTTTTACATGTTCTTGCCCTTTGACCTCGGAAAAATCGACAGGATATGTTCCCCGCTGCTTGAACAATTCTTCAAGATCTACCCGCGTCGACTCCAGTTCGCTCCGACCGACAAGGTATTCCACCGCCTGATCAAGACGTTTCAGGGCGATGATTTCTATATCG
This sequence comes from uncultured Desulfobulbaceae bacterium, assembly GCA_945787305.1. Taxonomy (GTDB): domain Bacteria; phylum Desulfobacterota; class Desulfobulbia; order Desulfobulbales; family Desulfobulbaceae; genus DRLX01. The sequence continues at coordinate 5,603 of CALZIH010000118.1, forward strand.
CGGACCACCGCTGCTTCGGCCGCATTTTCAGCCGGTACCAGAAACCGGTCTATCCGTCCCGAAGATGCTGCAGCCTGGACCATGGACAGGACCCCGGGAACCGGCCGAACCAAACCGTCAAGGGAGAGTTCACCCACCATGCCGACACGATCAAGTTCATTATTATCAATCAGGCCGGAGGCGGCAAGAATGCCAACGGCAATGGGTAGGTCATAGCCGGAGCCTTCCTTCTTCACTGCAGCAGGTGCCAGATTGACGGTGATTTTTCGGGCTGGAAACTCGTACCCGGAATTTTTTATGGACGCCTTGACCCTATCCTTGGACTCGCGCACAGCTCCCTCGGCAAGGCCAACCGTGGAGAAGCCGGGTAAACCCAGGGCCAGATCCACCTCGACCTGTACAAGCAGGCCATCAACTCCGCTGACCGCAGCGCTCCAAACTTTGGCAAGCATTTGTCCTCATTGTCTAGATTGATCAAGTATCTGGGGCTCTGAATCATACAGCCGCTGCATCTGTGGGCTGTAGTCGCCATTTTTTTCGCTGTAGATATAAAACGGCGGCAGCAGGCAACACTCTTCACCGCCATTCTTCACGGCCTCAACCAGGACCAGGCATGCCTGATTATCTTCTGGATAACTGTACACCGGCTGCACACGTTTCAGGGCCATTTTTCTCTCTGTAAGTAACGCTATAAGGTGGGCAAAGCGGACGGCAGGATAGACGAGTACGACAGGCCTGCGGTTTTTCACACTATATACAGCCCCGTCCAGCATATCGGCAAGATCAGCCTTCAACTCATGGCGGGCAATGGCGGCTTCACTCTCCCGGCTGATCCGACCACTGCCGCATTTTCTGTAAGGAGGATTGCAGACCACCAGATCAAAAGACTCGGCAGGCAGGGTTTCGCGTATGGCACGAACATCGGCATGGATAACCTCGAAACGATGTTGCAGCTGATTGTGCCTGATGTTTTCTCTGGTCAAGGTGACGAGATCTTCTTGAACCTCGATCGCACGCAACGTAATTCGAGAATGAAGTCGTGCCAGGATAAGGCCGATGATTCCGCTGCCGCTACCGATATCAAGCACGCTGAACGCACCATTGATTCTGCAGAAATGGGCGAGCAAAACGGCATCTACGGAAAATCGATAGCCGTCCCGATGCTGAAAACAAATCAACTCACCATCATAGAGGGTATCTCTGGTTAATGGAGTTTGACAAGCCAAGGGTTTGCGGAGGCCTTCGTTAGTTTACTCTTTTTCATCGCCGGACAACTTGTTAATCAACAGGCCGGTCAGAATTTTCGGGTAAAAATAGGTGGATTTATGGGGCATGATTTCCCCACTGTCGGCGACATCGGTGACCTGGGAAACCCTGGTCGGATTAAGTAAAAATAATAATGGCGTATATTCCGTTGCCGCGACACTCTGCTTAACCGCCATATCAAGGGCCGCATCCGGATCGCTGACATACTTCACCAGATCGTCCTGTACACACTGTTGGTGGTTCAGCTTGAATGCTCCATGTAATACCAGGTCGGAGAGAACAACCACATCCAAATGTTGCAGGACCTTGGCTTTCTTAGCAAGGACATCACTGGCCATGGCCTTGTTCTGAACCTGGAGGAGAAAACCACGGTCTTCACCGGCATGGTAGAGACCGAAGGCTACCATTCCTCCATTTAAGGCAAGTTCATCCATTCGGTCCTGCAGGGACCTGATTACTCCTTCCCTGGTTCTGCCCTGTACTTCGCTCACCGAAAAATCGGTTTCAACCAGAGCTGCTGCCTGATCAGCGGACAATTTACCGGGGTAGTTGAGCAATCGATGGGTTGGAAGTACGGAAAGGCCGGGGTCTTCACAGGCGCAAAGATACATCATGATAGAATTAAAAGGACTTTCCTGCGGCAAATTCGGATTTCGCGATAATTCCCTTTTTTTCAGGGCAAGGGCCGTTGTGTACCGATGGTGGCCATCGGCAATATAAATTGACTTATCGGCAAACAGGGCGCCGACTTTGGCGAGTGTTTCAGGATCCACAACTCTCCACAGAGTGTGTACATTGCCGTCACCATCATTTGCGCTGGCGACAGGGTCCGGCTCCCTGGCCTGTTCGAGCAGGTGCATGATCTGCTGCTCCGGATCGGAATATAATGAAAATACCTTGCTGAACTGCGCGCCGCACTCATCCATCAATTCGAGACGATCACTGATAACCCCGGCAAAGGTCTCTTCATGCGGCTTGACGATCCCTTCGGAAAATTCCGCTAACCCGACCAGGCCGACCAGACCCTTTCTGGTCAGTGTTTTTCCGGAGGGGTGGAGGTATTCAATAGAATACAGATAGATGGTCGGCTGTTTATCACGGATGAAGACCTGTTCTTCCTGCCAACTGTCAAACCTGGAATGTGCTTCTTTATAGCGGCCGGTGTCTGCCGTTTCTTTTTGTCCGGTATTACGAAGATCAAGCTGAATCATATTGTAACGATTTTTCTTAAGAAACGTCTCCCCTTCATCCTCGTTGATAACATCGTAGGGTGGTGTAAGTACCTCTTCGATATTTTTTATTTTATCGGGGTTATAGTGGACTCCTCGAAACGGGACGACAACAGCCATACGATTATCTCCTTAGATACTGGCAAAGCAAATTCAATCCTGCTACAATGCAGAAAAATTTATTTTGTGGATAAGATATGTAAAGGTACAGCGTCACAGCCTACCATTTTCTGACTTAAGGATGCAAGAGAGATTTCACTGGGTTTTTCCTTCGACGATGGGGGGCGACTGTAACCTCAATACGGTAACTATAATTTACAGGAGTTTTCTTTATGGATATTTTTATAAAAACACATTTTTCCGGGGGCCATCACCTGCGAGATTATCCCGGCAACTGCGAACATCCACACGGCCATAACTGGAAAGTTCGAGTCACCGTTCGGGCCACCGAACTTGATCACCTGGGCATGGGCATAGACTTCAAGAGCCTTAAAAAACATGTGAACACCGTTATTGATGACCTGGACCACAGGGATCTCAACAATCATCCGGCCTTCAAAGACAAAAACCCCTCCTCGGAACATATTGCCATGCATATCTTCAGCACCCTGAAGACGTTACTCAATACTGACCGGTATGGTCTTTATGCTGTGGAAATCCGGGAAACGGATACCAGTGGGGTCATTTATTACGGTGATTGATCCACTCATCGTCTCCGAGCTGTTTTACTCCATCCAGGGCGAGTCGACCTGGGCCGGACTGCCCTGCGCATTCATTCGTCTGAGTGGATGCAATCTCCGCTGCAGGTATTGCGATGCAAGCTATACCTGGGACGAGCCAGGAACGGAGATGAGCAGCAAAGACGTCCTCCACTGGTTGGACCAATACCCAGGTGTGCTCACCGAAATTACCGGCGGCGAGCCTCTGTTACAAGGCAGTATACACCCCCTGACAGTGCAGCTTAAGGCCAGCGTTATTATGGATGTCAAGTGTCCGGGATCCGGCATGGACGATAAAGTGTATTGGCAAAACCTTGATATGCTTGCCATTCGAAAAAAAATGGGCAGCAGCGACGAAATCAAATTTGTTATCTCTTCGGAGCAGGATTTTCACTGGGCAATGGAAAAAGTGAAAGAACATAGGCTTGAGCAGCTGGTCCCGGTGCTCTTTTCTCCGGTGATCGGGCTCATCAAGCCGAACCGTCTTGCAGAGCTGATCCTTACCTCTCGCCTCCCGGTCAGGTTACAGCTGCAACTGCATACCTTGCTCTGGCCCGGTCAGAGCCGTGGGGTATAATGGTCATGGATGGCTGGAACGGGCGAGTCGCAGCAGACAATATTTTGCTTACCATCAAAGCTCAGTTTAAAAGTAGAAATGACTTGGCACCTTTGAGTAGGGGACTGAATTTTTTTCACCAAACCGGGAGACAGATTAAATTTTTCTTACTCTTATTCTTTAAAAGGTAAGTAGTCACTTCAACAACCATCAGTGGTGAAAATTATTCTGTCCCCGGTGCAGAAAAATAAAATCAGTCCCCTCGCCGACCAGGACTGGCTGAGCTTTAATAGTAATCACAATCAATTACAAACTTTCCGCCGTCGGTGGCGAGGCTTTTTTCGATACCGACAATGCTATAAACAGGTAAACGCCACAAACGTAACCCCCAAAACTCTGAACTACAAACCGTACCTTTACAGGAGTATTACATGCCAGACGTCCAATCATCGAAAATCGCCATCATCGGCCTGGGATACGTAGGGCTTCCTCTGGCGGTCGAATTCAGCAAAAAGTTGGCGACCACCGGCTTTGACCTGAAAGAAGAACGAATTACCGAGCTGCAGCAGTGTATCGACATTACCCTTGAAGTAACCCAGGATGAGCTCCAGCAGGCCGGTAATCTGCAGTTTACAAGTTCTATTGACGGCCTTGCCGACTGTAATATCTTTATCGTTGCCGTACCCACCCCGATTGATGTGAATAAACGGCCGGATCTACGTCCGCTGGAGGGTGCATCACGTACGGTTGGCCAGGCCCTGAAAAAAGGGGATGTAGTCATCTACGAGTCAACGGTCTATCCCGGAGCCACCGAGGAAGTCTGTGTCCCCATACTTGAAGAAGTCTCCGGCCTCAGATTTAATAAAGATTTCTTTGCCGGCTACAGCCCGGAACGGATCAATCCAGGTGATCATGAGCACCGCTTGCCGACCATTGTCAAGGTAACCTCCGGCTCCACCCCTGAGATTGCCGATTTTATCGACGCCCTGTACGAAACCATTATCACTGCTGGAACCTTTAAGGCCAGCAGTATCAAGGTGGCTGAAGCGGCCAAGGTCATTGAAAACACACAGCGCGACGTTAACATTGCCCTGATCAACGAGTTGGCGCTGATCTTCAACCGGTTGGGAATCGACACACTCGAAGTGCTGAAGGCCGCAGGAACCAAATGGAACTTTCTTCCCTTTCGCCCCGGCCTGGTTGGAGGCCACTGTATAGGCGTCGACCCCTATTACCTGACCCACAAGGCCCAGGAGGTCGGGTACCACCCGGAGATGATCCTGGCCGGCCGACGGCTCAATGACGACATGGGCCGTTATATTTCTTCGGAAATCGTTAAATTGATGCTGAAAAAACGTATCCACGTGGCCGATGCCAACATCCTGGTATTGGGATTGACCTTTAAGGAAAACTGCCCCGACTTAAGGAACACCCGGGTGGTGGACATCATCGAGGAGCTCAGCAGCTATGGTGCCAACATCGAAGTCTACGACCCCTGGGCGAATAAACAGGAAGCAGAAGAGCTGTACGGCGTTACCATGATCAAAGAGCTGCCGGTCAACCATTTTGATGCCATTGTGCTGGCAGTGGCACATAATGAATTTAAGGCCTTCACCCCGGAAGATTTCAGGAAGATGAGTCGTCGGCTATCGGTTATCTACGATGTGAAACATGCCCTGCCCGAAGATATTATAGATGGCAGTTTATAAAGAGGTAGCGATGCTGGTAGTACGACTGCTCGACTGAAGGGTGTTAGTCGGTCAGGCAATGAGTGGGTGCTGAGTATGTGAGCCCCAAAAGCCTGTCAGTTTGATTAGCTTACCTCTCTTTGTTTGCGCTTGGTTTTTATGGTCGGTGTCGCAAAAAGCCTCGCCACCGACAGCGGAAAGGTTATAACTTATTGTATTTCCTTGCTGTGCAAAGGGCGTTTTGAACTTTTTGCGAGACCATCATTATTGTCGGCGCCGCAAAAAGCCTCACCGCCGACGGCGGAGAGGGTGGAACTCCATGTATTTCCGTACTGTGCAAACGGCGTTTCAGACTTTTTACGAGTTCATCATTATTCACGAAGTTGTTCTTGTAATGCCTCCACGCTGGTCACCGGCAACTGGCAAGTGAAATCCTTACAGACATAGGCGGTTGCCCGGCCTTCCCGCATACCGACCGTCTCCAAAAAGGGTAATTTTTCGGCCAGAAATTTCTGGTTTGCACCACCATCTGCCAGCAAGACTATCCAGGCAGGGTTATACTGTTTGTTAACCGCTGTCAGCATGGCCAGGGTGTCGGCACGTCCCCTGTTGCCGGCAATGACGATCTGTTGTGGCTTACTCTGTACCTGCTCCCAGACACACAGCATTTGCAACAAGGCAGGCGGATAGGTATTTATCTGGGCACTGAAAACACGGAGTATCTGCGCAGCTTTCTGCTGCCAGTCTTCATTTGCCGTCAGCTGGCCCAGGCGGAGCAGATTCATCGCCGCAATGGAATTGGCAGCAGGTTCCGCACCATCATAGTCACCCTTCAAGCGAACCGGAACATTGACATCGGGTATCGAATCAAAAAAACCTCCCTCCTTTTTATCCCAGAAGAGGCGAAGCGATGTTTCGGTCAAGTCCAATGCCAGGGCTAGCAGATCCGGTTCTTGAGCCACCTGATACAGGTCAAGCAGCCCGGAAACCAGAAAACAATAATCATCAAGCTGTCCAGGAAGCCCTGCAGCTCCCTCGCGATACCTTCGTTTAAGCTCCCCGGATTCCGGATCATGGAGGTGGGTTTGAATGAATCGTACTGCCTTTTCAGCCGCTTCAACCAGATCCTGTTTCTGTAGGATTGCCCCGGCTCTGGCCAGGGCGCCGATCATCATTCCGTTCCAGGCGGTTATGACCTTATCATCCAGATGGGGCCTAACCCGTTTTTGCCGTTTCTCAAACAGTATATTTCGCGATTGCTCTAAAGAGGCTTCAATCTCTTGCACCTCCATCTTGAAATGAGTTGCAGCCTCTTCAGGTCGCTTGGAGCGATACAGGATATTGCGGCCAGTGAACTCCTTTTGCGGGTCAGCCAGGGCATTTCCGTCAAACTCGACCCCATAACTGAAGTTAAAAATATTTGCCGCTTTAACGCCCAAGGTTTTGACTATGTCCTCTTCAGTCCACAGGTAGTAAGCTCCTTCGCTATGCTTTGTTGATGCATAGGGGTCTTCACTGTCTGCATCTTCTGCTGAGTAGAAACCTCCATTAGGGTCTCTCATGTCGCGGAGAACGTAACGTGCAACTTCTTCAGCGATTTGCGCATACAGCTGATCGCCGGTAATCTGGAATGCATCAAGATAGGAATCCAATAATTGGGCCTGATCATAGAGCATCTTTTCAAAATGCGGTACCCGCCACTGGCCGTCAACGGAATATCGATGAAATCCGCCTCCCAATTGATCGTACATGCCGCCGGCCGCCATGGCTTTCAGGGCTGCAAGTGTCATTTCAACCCCTTGCCGATTGCCATGGACATGGGCGTAGGTCAGGAGAAAATTAAACACCACCGGTCGGGGAAATTTCGGGGCCTCGCCAAAGCCGCCATACTGTGTATCATAGTTGCCGGCCAAAGAAGAATAGGCTCGCTCCGACACATCGTCTTTAATCTTGCTCATCTGCTGGAGATTGCCACCTTCAAGGGCATGGATCAACTTATCTGCCGTTTGCTGCAATTCATCCCTGCGCTTCTGCCAAGCTGAATGCACGGCCTCAAGAAGCACAGGAAAACCAGGACTGCCAAACTTTTCTTTTGGAGGAATATAGGTTGCAGCATAAAAGGGCTTACCATCGGGAAAGAGAAATACAGACATCGGCCAGCCACCGGAGCCGGTCATGGCCTGGGTGGCTGCCATATACATCTGGTCAATATCCGGGCGTTCCTCCCTGTCGACCTTGATACAGATAAACCATTTATTTAATAGAGCAGCGATTTCAGGACTTTCAAAAGATTCATGGGCCATGACATGACACCAATGACAGGTGGAATATCCTATGGAAAGAAATATAGGTTTATCTTCACTACGTGCTCTGGCAAAGGCTTCCTCTGACCATGGGTACCAATCAACCGGGTTATATGCATGTTGGAGCAGATACGGGCTTTTCTCATTGATTAATCGATTGCTTTTCATGTTCATGGATTGTCTCCCGGCACTTCCGACTCCAACCACTTCTTCTCGAGCATATATTTCTGACGAGACTGCCACGGTTTGAATGCCCAGGAATAAAGTAGCTATCCAAACCGGAGAGAAAAGGAGAACCGAATGTATTTTTTGCCTGATCATTTATTTATTTTTTTTCATCAACTGAGCGTCTTGCAGTTTGTATTGCTCAGAATGGAATGTTAAAAACGTGGTCGCACAACTGTCAGATCAGCCTGTTACTTGCTTCCATGCGTATCCTGCAGCTTATCACTAGAATATAACCCTTTAATAGTAATTATCAATGAGGAGCATTGATCCCCCTTAATTTGCATTCTCAATGTATGATGGACTCTTTAATTGTCCAAAACGCCGTTTGCACTGTATTGAAATACAAGAAGTTATAACCTGTCCGTCGGCGGTGACGAGGCTTTTTACGACAACGACAATATATGGTGCTCAGGGTAAGTAATATTCGGTTGCTTTCAATTGACATATATAAATTTTTCATGTTATTTTTCAGCATGTTCACCGGAATACTTCTTCATACAGGCAAAGTTGATGGTCTCATAAATAGTCAAAAACGCTGTTTGCACTGTACGGAATTACAATGAGTTATAACCTGTCCGCCGTCGGTGGCGAGGCTTTTTACGACACCGACAATGTTCGCAGCTCAAGAATCCTAGGTCTCATTTTGTTGTTGGCCTGTGCACCCATCTTTCTTTCTCCTCTCATCGCTTCCGGTCAGTCTCTTCCCAACTTCACATTGCTGACAGAGGAATGGAAGCCCTATAACTATAGAGAAAATCAAACCGTTAAAGGCATAGCGGTAGACCTTCTTGTTACGATGCTGCACAAAACTGGCTCGAGGGTTTCAAAGGAAGACATAAAACTGCTCCCATGGCCTCGGGCATATGCAATCGCCTTGCATGAACCCAACACCGTTCTTTTTTCAACTACCAGAACTCGGGAACGGGAAAAATTATTCAAATGGGTCGGCCCGATAGATATCAATACAACCGAACTTATTGCCAAAAAAAATCGTCATATCAAAATAACATCGGTTCACGATCTTACAAACTACACTATCGGCACTATATACAACGACGTTGGAGAACAGCTGCTTCTGGACAAGGGAGTTCCACTGAACAATTTACAGCAAGTACCAAACAGGGATTCCAATCAGCATAAATTGCACTCCGACAGGATAGATCTGATTGTCGGAAGCCTCATAGGACATCAAAACTACTGCAAAGATGCAGGATACGACCCGAAAGATTACGAGAGTGTTTTTGTGTTAAACAAGGATGAACTTTTCTACGCTTTCCATTGCCAGACGCCGGATCCGACAATTCATCTACTGCAAAAAGCCCTGGATAACCTAAAAGCAGACGGCACCTACCAGGCAATCGTCGATTCATATCGGAAGTAATACATATTCCAGCGCCCCGCTCTCTGTCTCCACATTATTCAGAATTTTTCTTTGACAGGCCACAGGCAATAGCGACTTGGAGAATACTCGTTGACCTGTGCACACGAGTCGACACCCAGAAAATCGATCTGAAACGACCGTTAAACTGTTTTTAACCATTCCCCTGTGTTGTGGGTGACTTGACCAGTTTTTCTAAGCTGCGGTTTTGTGTAGTGATTCAATCCACGCCCCGCGTGGGGGGCGACGCAACCTTTACCACAGACGCGGCAGCTTGCGATGTTTCAATCTCTATTTTCACCCTCCGCTTTTTCTTTCCGTAGTAGAGCGCCCCTGCCGTCACCTCTTTATCCAACATCTCCTCCAGACACAGAGCCTGGGCACAGAGCTGAACCCGGTCGGAATCATCCTTTTTTGGACGACCGCGTTTGTATTCAACAGGGAACGGCAGCCAGGAGGCATCCTCATGTAAATGAAACTCCATAACATCGGCCCGACCTATCAGGCCAAGCCGGAGGGAGCGGATCGGCATATCAAACTCGACCTTAATCTTACGTCGGGATTCGCTGGCCGCAGAGTGCTCCCGTTCGTGAAGAATTCGACCTTCGGCTGTCAACCTGTTTTCCTTCCACAGCTATTCAATATGGATCAGTGCACATTGCCGTGGGCAGAACAACAGGTGCTGGAGGGCGGAAATCATGAGCTGATCGTCTTCAGTATACATTGCTGCTTCTCTACACCTTGACAATTGTTCTTAACTACCCTTTTGTTTTCTTACCTAATCTTACCCAAGGAGACAACTATGGCTACTACAGTGCTTTCAAGTAAAGGTCAAGTCATCATCCCAAACATCATCCGTACGGCTCACTACTGGGAACCGGGCCAGCGGTTCGAGGCCATTGATACCGGCGACGGTGTACTGCTCAAACCGGCAGGTCCTTTCAAAAAAACCTCGATTGAAGAGGTAGCCTCCTGTCTCCCTTACGATGGTCAGGAAAAATCGCTTGCCGATATGGACAACGCCATTCGTCAAGGCGCCGAGGAATCGAATCATGATCGGCGTTGATACCAATATCATTATCCGGTTATTGACCAAGGATAATGAACACCAGTTCCTGAAAGCCAAAGAGATCTTCACGGCTGAACAGATCTTCATCGCCGATACAGTCATTCTGGAAACCGAGTGGGTGCTCCGTTTTGCCTACAAGTTTAAACCAGAGGATATTCTACAAGCCCTTACCAAGCTGCTTGGCCTTCCAAATATTCATGTCAACAACCCGGAAAACCTGCACCGGGTTCTGCAACTCTATAAAACAGGGCTTGACTTCGCCGATGCTATGCACCTTGTGGCAAGCCAAAGCCATGAAACCTTTCTCACCTTTGACAAAACGTTCATTCATCGGGCAAAAGATTTGACAGCTTGCGAGATCAAGGAGCCGTAATGCTTTGCACATATTGCCCCCCTACCGCCCTTGAATCAAGGACTTGCAAATGTCGTTATTAAGGGTGCCCTGAAAAATTAGGATTTTCGTTCGAGATCAGGTAAGCGAAGACTCCGGGAGATCGGACGAAAATACAATTTTTCAAGG
>CALZIH010000119.1 GCA_945787305.1 uncultured Desulfobulbaceae bacterium
TCTGTAAATCCACTCTCATCAATGGCAATCCCTACCTCTAGAGCCACATCCCGGACAATATCTACCGGAAAGCCATAGGTATCGTAGAGTTTAAAGATAAAGTCACCGTCGACACAGGCAGCCTCCCGCTGGAGCTTGCCCAAGCGCTTTATCTCCCGGTTCAGCATGGCAAGACCGTTATCCAGGGTTTCACCAAAACGATCTTCCTCGTTGGTAACGACTTTGGCCAATAATTCACGGGCATCGGCAAGATGGGGATACGCCTCTTCCATAATCTCGATCACCAAGGAACAGACGCCGGGGAAAAAACTCGTCAGCCCAAGACTGCGGCCAAAACGAATAGCTCGGCGCATAATTCGGCGCAAGACATAGCCACGCCCTTCATTTGAGGGCAGCACGCCATCTGCGACCAGGAAGGTAGTTGCCCGGGCATGATCGGCAATGACCCGCATGGCCACATCATCCTGGGAGTTATCCTTATAGGCTTTGGAAGATAAATCGGCAATATGATCAACGAGGGGAACAAAAAGATCACAGTCGAAATTATTGAACTTCCCCTGCAGTACCGCCGCCACTCGCTCAAGCCCCATTCCGGTGTCAATGGACGGTTTAGGCAAGGGTGTCATCGCCCCGGACTCATCCCGGTTAAACTGCATAAATACAAGATTCCACAACTCTAAAAATCGGTCGCAGTCACAACCGACAGCACAATCGGGGCGATCACAACCATTTTCTGGCCCCTGATCAATATGGATTTCAGAACAGGGACCGCAAGGACCGGTGTCGCCCATGGCCCAAAAGTTATCGGCTTCACCGAGACGAACAATCCGTCCCTTGGGAAGATTCTCAATTTGTTCCCAAAGCTCAAAGGCTTCGTCATCTTCACGAAAGACAGAAACCCAGAGCTGTTCCGGATTCAGGCCCAGCTCCTTGGTTAGAAATTCCCAGGCATAGAGAATGGCGTCCGCCTTAAAGTAATCACCAAAGGAAAAATTCCCGAGCATCTCAAAAAATGTATGGTGACGGGCGGTATGCCCGACATTTTCCAGGTCATTATGTTTTCCACCAGCGCGCACACAACGTTGCGAAGTGACGGCACGCACATAATCCCTCTTCTCTTCGCCGATAAACACTTTTTTAAACTGTACCATACCGGCATTCGTAAAAAGCAGTGTGGGATCATCATGGGGCACTAAAGATGAGGATTGAACAACGGCGTGCCCCTTGTCCTCAAAATATGTTAAAAACCGTGATCGTATTTCGTTACCGTTCATTACTGTCAGGGGTTAGGGTTCTTATTGCAGGACCAGGACATTCATCTTCTTAATGCCCCCTTGTCCGAGGTGACTGTTCATTACTTTAGATAGGGCAACATGGCTTTGAATTCAGGTGTTCCGGCCTGTTGCAGCAACTCATAGATAATCATTTCGGCGGGCATCGGGATTGCGCCGATATATCGCAAGTGATCCCGGCCGAAGCGATCGTTTTCCGGTGTTCGTGAAGAAACCGCATCGGCAACAACTCGTACCTTATATCCACCAGCTAGAGCTCCCATGGCCGTCTGATAGATGCAGATGTGCGTTTCCACCCCACAAAGCAGCAGGGTATCAATCGTTGCCGGCAACCGATCCAATTCCCGCTTGACTTCCGCATTGGCCAATCCGTTAAATTCGACTTTGTCTGGACAGGGCACTCCGCTTAACAACTCGGCAAGTTCGGGAACAATTGGGCCGACACCCTTCTTATATTGGGTATTACTTAATATCGGCATGGAAATCGTCCTTGCCAGTCGAATCATCAGGCTGATGTTTTTCACCACTCGATCGGCCCCATGAATATGGGCCATAAGGCGTTCTTGCGGATCAACCACATACAAGCAGCAGCGTTCAGGAAGAAGAAAACTCATATTTTTTTATCAGAATGGGAAATTAGCGTATTCACGCTCAATTTAATGGTCATGGTTATCGACTTTTTAGTGAGCCTCTACAGGATTTGCAATAGAATTCCTGCCGTCTGGCCCAGCTGGATGAATAGCGATGATAATTTACAACGACTATACACCTTGAAAAGATTCTACACAACAAGGACTTGCCCGAAACGAAGTCTATGATTTAGAACCGTAGATCCCTCAAAAATCAAGCTGACCGGTAAAAACCATAGAACGTATATGAACGACTTTAGGAGGCCTTGAAAGGTTCAGCAAGGGAGACATGGGTATGAATAAAAAAACGCCCCTGTCATTACGACAGGGGCGTCAACCGTTCACGAATAAACAGTTATCGGTAAACCTCCGATATCCGAAAGTCGTTATCTACTGATGGTACCAGGTACCCGGATATCTTCCACCAGATGCTGAATATGCTCGGGCGGAGCCGGAGTAATACTGGAGACAAGAATGGCCACAGCAAAGTTGACCATTGCGCCAACCGCACCAAAGGCCTCTGGTGCAATACCCAGGAAGTGGTTTGCTGTGGTATTGGCGGCCATCTCGGTTCCAGGAATAAAAAACCAGCCCTTGAACCAGAAAATGTAGACGAGGGTAATCCCCAAGCCGGCCAACATGCCACATACCGCTCCAATATTATTAACCCGCTTTACAAAAATACCCATCATCAGGGCAGGGAAAATAGAAGAGGCTGCCAAACCAAAGGCCAGGGCAACAACCTGGGCGGCAAATCCCGGAGGATGCAGACCAAAGTAACCGGCCACAGCAATCGCTCCGGCCATAGCTATACGACCGGCCAAAAGCTCAGACTTATCCGTCATGGACGGGATTAAGATACCCTTGAGAATATCGTGGGAAATGGCGGAAGATATGGCAAGCAGCAAGCCGGCAGCGGTAGACAGAGCAGCAGCAATACCACCGGCGGCAACAAGGGCGATAACCCAATTGGGCAGCTTGGCAATTTCCGGGTTGGCCAGAACCATGATGTCACGGTCAACTTTAACCATCTCGTTCTCAACTTTATTCCCGCTAGGATCAAGATAGTTACCACCGACATACTGAATTTTGCCGTCACCGTTCTTGTCCTCGAATTTGAGCAGACCGGTTTTCTCCCAGTTTTTAAACCATTGGGGACGCTCTTCATACTGCAGCCACTGACCGGCATTGGCACCGGATGTAGGCTGAATGGTTTCCATCAGGTTTAACCGAGCCATGGCACCAACGGCAGGGGCGGTTGTATAGAGGATGGCAATAAAAACCAGGGACCAACCGACGGAGGAACGAGCGTCTTTAACCTTGGGCACAGTGAAGAAACGGGTGATAACATGGGGCAGACCAGCGGTACCGATCATCAGGGACAAGGTGTATAAAAAGATATTGAGGGTGTTTCCCTTCTGCAGAGTATACTCATTAAAGCCGAGGTCCACCAGTACCTTGTCCAGTTTATCCAGTAGAAAAACACCGTTACCGTCTGCCATGGTGGAACCCAAGCCAAGTTGCGGGATAGGGTTGCCGGTCAACTGCAGAGAAATAAAGACTGCGGGTACGGTGTAAGCGAAGATCAACACACAGTATTGGGCGATCTGGGTATAGGTAATACCTTTCATACCACCAAGAACGGCATAGATGAAGACGATTGCCATGCCCACGAAGAGACCGGTTTCATAAGGTAACTCAAGAAAACGGGAAAAGGCAACACCAATACCTTTCATCTGACCGATAACATAGGTCAGGGAGGCGGTAATCAGGCAGATAACAGCAACCGCCCTGGCAAAATTTGAATAATAGCGGTCACCGATAAACTCAGGCACAGTAAATTTACCGTATTTGCGAAGATATGGCGCGAGCAGCATGGCCAACAGGCAGTAACCGCCTGTCCAGCCCATAAGAAATACCGAGGCGTCATAGCCTTTAAAGGCAATAAGACCGGCCATGGAGATAAAAGAGGCTGCCGACATCCAATCAGCACCGGTTGCCATACCGTTTAGGACGGGATGAACGCCCTTGCCAGCTACATAAAATTCACCGGTTGTCGCGGCCCGCGCCTTGATGGCAATGAAAATATAGAGGGCAAAGGTCGCCCCGACAACAAGATAGGTCATTAACTGTAAACTCATCATTTTCCCCCTTAGTCTTCCTCGACGCCAAATTTACGATCAAGCTGATTCATACGCCAGGCGTAGAAAAAGATGAGCACGACAAAAGTATAAATTGAACCCTGCTGCGCAAACCAGAACCCGAGTGGATAGCCACCCAGGATATGAATACTGTTCAATGCCTTGGCAAATATAATGCCACAGCCATAAGAAACCACGAACCAGACGACAAGACATCCCAAAACAAGCCGGATATTTGCCCCCCAATACTCCGATTTATCACTCATAAACGCCTCCGTATTTTTATAGCGACAGAACGAATGTCCCATCACAAAACACCAGGGAATAGCCCCCCGGAACTCTTGAACCGGCAGAGCCCACATTTCTGCCGTTCCCCACAGCCAAACAGTGCTACCCTACATGGCTTTTGCAAGCCGCATAGAAAGCTCATCCAGCAAGATCAAATTTTATACATTTTCAATTGTTTTCTGTCAAGAAATTAGCCGGATAAATCAACCAAAACACTTGCAAACAAGGGGTATTTCCAGGAACCCCACCCAACAACTTGCCGGAATTTCGGACATTCACCGGCCACACTGTCGCATTTCAATGGCAAAAAAAGATAACCCCCTCTTGCACACAACCACAATGTAGCACCTGTAGCCTAAAATAAAAATCAAAAAAATTGCTCTGTTTACCCACGCCCCATTAAACCGAGAATTCGTCCGGCCAGATAGAGCTCTTTCAACGTTCTGATTCCACCTTGTTTAAATTTTTTCACTAAGAAAAGGAACAGATAGGCTGTCTGCAGAGCATCCTCCAAAGCATCATGAGGCTTAAACCTGGGCAGATTCAATTCTTCACTCAAATCGTCCAAATTATACGATTCCGATTGGTCGTGCCCTCCAAAATGGTCCGCACACCCTGCCTCCTTGTACCCTCTGGCCAGACGCATGGTATCCACACTGGGATTTGACAGCATACCGCCAAGAGTCTTGCGAGCGGCCTTGTTCAAAAAATGCATGTCAATACCGACAAAATGACCAACCAACAACGCATCACCACAAAATTCAAGGAACCTCGGCAAGACGTCTTCAATAAGGGGGGCATGGCGTAACTGTTCGGGGGTAATCCGATGGACGAAAGTAGCTGCATTGGGATCAATATTTTTCGGTTGAACATAGGCGTGAAACGTCTGGCTCAACTCAATCTGCAGATTCACAATCCGAACAGCGCCAATGGAAATTATCTCATCCTTTCGTCGATTCAACCCTGTCAGCTCGGTATCACAGACTACAAAACGGTAGTCGGTTAGCAGTTTTCCCTGATCAAAATCCCTGAACAACTCCTGATTTTGCACTAGAGCTGGATGCTTGACACGCAACCATGGGAAGAGATCGATTACAGACAACGTACTTACCCTACAGGAAAGATTGTTTTCAAAACAGCATGCAGCCGATCAATAACTTCAAAGGACTCCTTGAGCATCCTTTTTTCCAGTTCAGAAAGATGGCGGGGAGCAATATGGTTATCCGGTAGCGTTCCCTCCTCAATCTGGGCCAACTGGTGAAAAAGACGGAGCTGCATCTGCATCTCATAGGCCTCTCGGGAGCTATCCCACAAATCCTCCGAAATGTGTCCTTCCTCGGCCAGGACATGAAGCCTGGCAAGGGTATTCGTTTCCTTGACACCGTACTTTAAAGCAAGGACCCGAGCAAAGTTAACAAAAGGGGTCAAACCCTGGGTTTTGATATCCAGTTTATTTTGATGTTCGCCGTTTTTCTCGACAATAAAATTCTTAAAAAACGAAAGTGGTGTTCTGCTACTCATGCACTCACGGGCAAGGTGCAGCAGGTAAATCTCCTGACGTTCAGAAAGTTTTCTGAGATATTTACGCAGGTCATCGGCCAGGGCCTCTTTGCCAAATCCTGCCCGGAAATCAAAAAATATAGTCGCATGCAGTAGTTCTTGAGGTTCCGGCGCGCCAATCCAGGCAGCAAAATAGTTTTTCCAGACAGAGACCGGCTGGCACCATTTTGGATTAATAGCCATGACCTCCCCGGGACAGAGCGGGTAGCCGCAATTAACAAGGTGATCGATGGCCTTGCGGGCAAAGGTCGAAAAATACTCATGTGCCGCCTTTTTCTGCTCCTCATCAACGGGATCGGCATAAATGATGGCGTTGTCTTGATCGGTCTTGAATGTCTGTTCACGACGCCCTTCACTGCCAAGCAGTAACCAACAGTAATCCACAGGCGGAGGGCCAAGTTCATAATGAAGCAAATTCAATAACCGTTTCAGAATCTGGTCATTGAGCAAAGCAATCATCCGGGCAATATTCCCAGCCTTTGCCCCCTCTTTAATCAGGTTTCTTATGATTTCAGGAACCTTCTGAGATAATGGGTATAAGCCCTGTATAGAGCGCTGCTTACCAATTTCCTTAAAGAGAGAATACGGAGAGATTCCCTGCAGGAGCATGATGTCGTGGGAGGTAACAACTCCTATAATACGCCCCTTCCGCTCGACGGCCAAGTGATGCACTCCGGCGGACATCATCTTCAACAGGCCATCAAAACAAGAGGACTTGGACAGGACCGTGGCGACAAGTTCGGTCATGATCCGGCTCACCGGCTGGCGGTAGTCAAGCCCCTGGGCAATAACCTTACTCCGCAGGTCACGGTCGGTAATGATCCCGACAATCTCTTCCTCGTCCTCCTGATCGTGTATAAACAGGGAACCGATTCGGTATCGGGCCATGGTCTGGGCCGCCTCTTGAATGGTGGCGGAAACGCTAATTTTAATAAGCTCACGTTTTATGATATCACCGACCTGCATAGTGAACAGGTGCATATCATCATCCCCACGCCGACCTATTTTGTGACGGCGCAGCTCATTGTAGGCCGTATTGATAAACTTTTCGGAGAAACTCTTCAGATAATACTGGGCAAAACCAGGTTGCTCCTCAATCAATTCAAGAAAAACCTCCCGGGGCAGCAAAAAACAAAAGGTATCCTCCACTGTCTCAATATCAAGATTGGCCTTCGTCCCCCGGATTATAGACAAGGCGCCGACATAGGCCCCCTCTCCCCGGTAATCCTTCAGGGTTACATCACCCTCGTCATCGACGATATACGATTTGACGCCTCCGCGCTGAATTAAATAGAGGTGAGTCAGTTCGGTTTCATCGGCTTTGAGCAGTGTTGTTCCTTTGGGGTAAAACTCCATGGTGCAGTTGGGCGCCAGGCCTTGGCGCTCTGATTCGCTCAGGGTGCTGAAGGGAAGAGTGTTTTCCAGGAATTTTTCTATGGAATCATAGTAAACATGCTGGGTTTTGGATGCGCTGGTAACGCCCATGGTCAGGCCTCATCACCTTTCAATTGAAATAGAGGGAGTGGGAAGTGAGCCGGCATCGCATTTAGATTGTTGGTTGTAATAGGTTCATGCTGAATAATGTATTCTCATTCGGTTCCGAAACGGTACATCATCGTCAGCAAAGCACATAACCATGACGTACCGTTTCGGGCAAGAGAATTGTACCTTGTTCTTTTTTCTGTTGCAAATTTCCCGCTGTCTCACTAAAAATCTGTAACTTTAATCTTAATTCATAGTAGAGTACTAATTCAGAGCTGATGTCTAGCGGTTGATCAGGTGATATAAATAGTTTTCATCCGGAAACGGCCTTTTTTGAGTATCTCGGTGTCAGGTAAGCGCAGACTCCGAACTGCGGGGTTCCTTGTGCGGCGTATTGATATACGCCTCCGCGAAACTCCTCGTTTTCCTGGATATCCTCAAAATATACTCGTTGCCAAACTGAAAACAACTACTTCTAATATCCGCAAAGTCTTCGACTTTCCGGATAAGAACTAAATAGTATTTTTTTGGTATCGCCATTTGAAAAGCTGTTTGATATCTGTTTTTCAACTTTTAAACAATACATTATGATCCAAAACAGCAGGAAGTCAAATATGCGAGATGAACCATCATTGTTGCGGCCAGAACAGTGTTGTCTCTATGTGGTGGACCCCCAGGAAAAACTCATGGCCCATATCCATGAGGCGGATCGGGTGGTGAAAAATATCAGCCTCATGATACATTTGACCGAGATTCTTCACATACCGCTCATTGCCAACACGCAATATAAAAAAGGGATTGGGCCTCTTGTTCCCAAACTT
>CALZIH010000120.1:0-12858 GCA_945787305.1 uncultured Desulfobulbaceae bacterium
GACTTTATCATACTTACCGGCGGTACGGATACCGGTCTCTCCATCCTGGAGGACAATCCCGGAATGTACCTCGCTGCCGAAACCGGCGGCAAAAATGCCACTATCATCACCGACATGGCGGATCGGGATCAAGCCATAAAGAACGTGATATATTCAGCTTTTAGCAATTGCGGCCAAAAATGCAGTGCCACCTCCCTGCTTATCCTGGAGCAAACTGTTTACGACGACCCCCACTTTCAAAAACAACTTGTCGATGCCGCAAAAAGTATGCATGTTGGCTCTGCATGGGACTTTACAAACTCTTTAGGGCCACTTATCAAACCACCTGCAGGCGACCTTGCACACGGCTTACATGATCTGGATACCGGAGAAGAATGGGTTCTTCAACCCCAGATGATCAATGGCAATCCGCAGCTCTGGTCGCTGGGAATAAAGTATGGGGTTCGGCCGCACAGCTACAGTCATATGACCGAATTTTTTGGCCCGATTCTCTGTGTCATGCGAGCTGACGATCTCGACCACGCACTGGGACTGGTGAATCAAACCGGTTACGGGTTGACCAGTGGTATTGAAAGCCTTGATAAACGGGAACAGAAAAAATGGCAGAAAAAAATCCTGGCCGGCAATCTGTACATCAACCGAGGGACAACAGGTGCGATTACCCTCCGACAGCCTTTCGGCGGAATGGGCAAATCAGCACTTGGTCCCGGCATAAAGGCAGGCAGCCTGGATTATGTCAGTCAATTTATGGAGTTTGCAGAGCATGGATACCCTCATATTGGCGCAGTTGCGGAAGACCATGATCTCTTACGACTGGCTAACGATTGGGAAATAAGGGCTCGCTGGCAGCTATTCGGTGATGATAATGAAGAAATCATCAAAACCGTCTTTGCAGTTAAAAGTTATCTTTTCCATGTTGAGAACAAGTTCGGCCGCAGGGAAGATTATTTTCATATTCGGGGTCAGGACAACATTCTGCGCTATTTACCTTTACAGAAAATTGTCATCCGTCTGCACGCAGATGACTCGCTGTTTGAAACTCTGGCACGGATAGGAGCTGCCAGGGTTGCTGGCTGCCGACCTGTTGTCAGCTTACCGAAGGACTTAAACAATTCGGTAACGCAATTCCTTAAAGAGCGTTATGGCAGGGCTCTGTTGAAAAACACCCCTGTCATTACCCAGAGCAACCATCAGCTTCTTCAAACATTACCGGATATTGATCGCCTCCGGTACGCGGCTCCAGGTAGAGTGCCGGAGACACTTCTCCAAAGGGCAGCCGAGATCGGTTTCTACATTGCCAAAACACCCGTATATATGGAGGGCCGACTCGAATTATTGCAGTACTATCGCCAGCAATCTATTTGTAACAGTTATCACAGATACGGTAACCTTGGCGATCGCGGCGAGCTTGACTAACCCCGTACGGGGGAAGGGCAAATCGCAGTATTGCACTAAACCTTTATCTGGTTGCTTTGCGATTGGTGACCGCCTACCCTTTTATGCTGTAAATACTCTGTAAAGCCCTTGCTTAAAAATGGTTCAACCAATAAGATATATTTAATGCATATACTCATCCCCTCATCGTTACAATGCTATGATTTTTAAGAAGGCAAAACAAAACCGTATCTTTCAAGACATAGTTGACCAAGTCCAACAGGCCGTGGTTGCCGGAGAGTTAAGCCCGGGTGAGAAGCTGCCACCGGAACGGGAAATGTGCTCCATCTTTAATACCAGTCGCGGTACCTTACGCGAGGCGTTACGAATACTGGAACAGAAAAAGCTGATTTCCATTAAGCTCGGTGCCGGCGGCGGCGCAATAGTAAGAGAGCCAAACAGTGAACTTATAACGGAAAACCTATCGTTACTGACGCAGGCGCTACAGGGTTCACCCTCTCAGTTGGCGAATTTGACGGCAGACGTCTTTGGGCTCCTTGCCTCATTAGCAGCAGCAAAGGCAGATGCTGCGGATGTCGGATCGTTGAAACAGCTTGTAGCAGAAGTCACGGACGCTATGGGGGAACAGCCTGCAGCTGAAAGTGTCCTGATGAACATGGAACGTTTACTCCTGATAGAACTCGCCAGAATTGGCGGCAATCCTTTCTATTTCTTTTTCCTTGAGGCCGCTCTCGAAACCATCAAAACCCTCATCCCGCCCAGCGTATCGATCGATGAAACTGTACAAAAACAGCACTATAAAGATATACGAATGATCGTCTATGCCGTGGCCAAAAACGACCGAAAAAGTGCCACCCAGCTTGCAGGAAAACACATCCACCAGTTGGCGAGCCTAACGGTAGAGAAAAGAGAATAAAAAAACCACTTGCCAGCATGTTGCTCTTTGCCGGATACATACACAAACCATCGCTGCAACTCCTAGCCTAAGCCCCTGACATCTTGCACCTATCCCTCGCCGTGGTACTCGCGGTCAGGTTACCCGGCAGAATCATGGTGTTGTTTTCTTTTGCCAACAAGCCGAACTGATCAAGATATTTTTTTGCTACTTCAAGATTAGCCGCCTCATGTCCTCCTTGAACGGATAGCGCCTCTGCAACTTGGCGAATACCCTCTGCCGTTGCCTCGGCAACCTTCAGGATCTCCTGGGCTTGCCCATCGGCCTCATTGATCCGTTTCATTTTCTCGCCCTCTGACAGAGCGATGGCCTCGGCCCGTTCACCGGCTGCGCGATTGATCAAAGATTGCTTCTCGCCTTCGGAGCGGGCGATCTCAGCCCGTTTTTCCCGTTCGGCCCGCATCTGTTTTTCCATGGCCTCCAAAACAGATCGCGGGGGTTGGATGTCCTTAATTTCATAGCGCAGCACCTTGATCCCCCAATTCTGCGCGGCCTCATCCAGAGCATTCACCACCTGCTGGTTCAAGTTTTCTCTGGCCTCAAAGGTGTTATCCAAAGAAATCTTTCCGATAGCCGAACGGAGAGAGGTCTGAGCTAATTGCGAGGCGGCAAAGTGATAGTTTTCTATGCCATAGGCCGATTGACGGGCATTGATGACCTGCAGGTACAATACCCCGTCAACCTCCATGGTCACGTTATCAGCCGTAATACAAGTCTGGGCTGGTATATCAATAGGCTCCTCTTTCAAATTGCGTTTATAGGCAATGCGGTCAAGAAAAGGAACCAGAATATGAAACCCCGCCCCAAGCGTGGTTCGATACTTACCCAGTCGCTCAATCACATACTCATTTCGCTGCGGGACAACGACAGCTGTTTTGATGAGAACTACAACAACAAAGGCTACAAAAACAGCTACCCCAACAAGCATCTCCATCAGTCTTCCCTCCTTTCCACCGGCTCCACTTTCACCAGCAGGTTATTTTGTTCGATTATGTTCACCACGGTCCCGGTTGAAATCATCTCTTCAGCTTCAGCCTGCCAAAAGGAACCGCCATACTTGACCCGGCCCCGGGCCGGCGGCCGAATATCCTCGGTCACCACTCCGGTGGATGCCTCCGGTTCCACATTGACGGAGTCATCTTCCTGCTGGGAAAATCCGGAAAACACTCCACGCAGCCAGGCCCGTAGCAAAAGGAGAGTCACCAGACTTGTCGCCAGAAAAACGGACAACTGTCCGGATAGAGACAGCGAAAAAAAATACACGGCCATAGCCGTACACCAGGCACCAAGACCGAAAAAAAAGATTACAAAACCAGGCACGGCAAGTTCAACAACCAAAAAACCGATACCGACAAGAAACCAAAGCAGCACAGGCGACATAGTATTCACCAGAAAAAATGAGAGAGAAGACGGGGTAATCTGTCATCAGACTATCACATCTCAAAAGGGAAAATCAAACCGGAATAGAGAAACAGCTGGAGAGCTGTTTTTAGCGTACACATTCGTTTTCCTGTAGAATTACTTTGCAAAATCATCTTTTTTTTTATATCTGTTATGATTTTTAGTTCAACTGTGCGCATAGAAAGCGAAAGCCTTCTCGACAGGTCGGTATTGCCGCAGCTGAACGTTTCGTGCATAGCCAGGAAAACAAGCCATGAATAACCACCTGTTATCATTAAAAGACTTTAACAAACAGCAACTGCAGTCTCTGATTGTCAGAGCTATTATGCTCAAAAACGAGGCCGCAGACGATATCCGTCACCAACAACTTGCGGGCCGGACGGCCTGCCTGTTGTTTGAAAAACCTTCCACCCGGACCAGGGTTTCCTTTGAATCGGCGATGTACGGCATGGGTGGCCAGGTGATCTTTATGTCGGCCAAAGAAAGCCAGCTGGGCCGAGGCGAACCGCTCAAGGATATGGCCAGGGTCCTGGCCCGTTATGTGGACTGTATCGTGGTTCGAACCTTTGGTCAGGAAGTGGTGAATGAACTTGCACGATATTCGACGGTGCCGGTGATCAACGCCCTGACCGACCTCCATCACCCCTGCCAGATCCTCAGTGACTGCATGACGGTGATCGAGAAAAAAGGGGCCCCGGAAAACCTCAAAATTGTCTGGCTTGGAGACGGTAACAATATGGCCAATTCCTGGATTGAACTGGCCTCGGTTTTTGGTTTTCCATTGACCCTTGCCTGCCCGGAGGGGTATGAGCCGGACGCCGACATCCTTGAAGAGGCGCGCAACAAGAGTTCTCAGCCCATCACTCTACTCCGCGATCCGGTGGAAGCCGCTAAAGATGCTGATGTCCTAAACGTCGATGTATGGGCCTCCATGGGCCAGGAAGACGAACAGAAAGAGCGAATCGAAATTTTTCGCCCGTACCAACTTAATGCAGATCTCCTGGCACAAGCAAAAGCAGTGCGTAGCCTTTGACCAGGCAGAAAACAAGATGCATATTCACAAGGCCATTCTTGAACGATTCATCAATGGCAGTGCTGAAGAATAACTGTTTACCATGTCACCGGCTCGGCCGGTTTGAGGAACATACTTTATGACTACAGAAAAAATCGTCCTCGCCTACTCCGGGGGTCTTGACACCTCAGTCATCCTAAAATGGTTGGCCGAAGAATACGGATGCCCGGTCATTGCCTATGCCGCAGATGTCGGTCAGCATGAAGACTGGGAGGCAGTCCGGGAAAAAGGTATGGCCACCGGAGCGGAAAAAGTCATCATTTCCGATCTCCGGGAAGAGTTTGTTCGCGATTATATCTTTCCTGCCTTTCGGGCCAATGCCATTTACGAAGGATCATACCTGCTGGGCACCTCCCTTGCCCGACCGATCATCGCCAAAGAACAGGTACGGATCGCTGAACAGGAAGGCGCAGACAGTCTCAGCCATGGTGCCACCGGCAAGGGTAACGATCAGGTTCGTTTCGAGTTGACCTACCTGGCGCTGAACCCAAAGCTGCAGATCATCGCCCCCTGGCGAATCTGGGACCTCAACTCCCGCAATAAACTAGTCGCTTTTGCCAAAGAGCATGGTATTCCGATCCCGGTAACTAAAAAGAACCCGTACAGTTCTGATGAAAACCTGCTCCATATCAGCTTTGAAGGAGGTATTCTCGAAGACCCGTGGAACGAACCGGACGAGGATATGTTTAAGCTTTCCGTCTCTCCTGAAAAAGCACCGGATAAGCCCACCTATATCGAAATGGAATTTGCACAGGGAACACCGGTGGCCATTGATGGCAAACGTCTTGGCCCGGTCGACCTGATGACCCGGCTCAACACCCTCGGCGGCGAAAACGCGATCGGTCGACTTGACATGGTCGAAAACCGTTTTGTCGGCATGAAATCTCGCGGCGTCTACGAGACACCTGGCGGCACCATCCTGCGCATTGCCCATCGCGATCTTGAAACCATAACCCTGGACCGGGAAGTTCTCGATATTCGCGACTCGCTGGTACCCCGATATTCCAAGCTGATCTATAACGGATTCTGGTTCTCGCCGGAGATGCAGCTAATGCAGAAGACAATGGATGAGGCACAGCTGCCGGTCAACGGAACTGTGCGTTTGAAACTGTACAAGGGAAATTGTATTCCAGTGGGCCGCAAATCCGACAATTCACTTTATTCCGAGGCCTTTGCAACCTTTGAAGAAGACGAGGTCTACAACCAAAGTGACGCTGCCGGATTCATCCGCTTGAATTCACTGCGTCTGCAAATACAGGCCTTGAATAAATAATAAACAATGACTGCACAGCAGAACGATACCTCAAAAAAAATGTGGGGTGGACGATTTTCCGAATCCACAGCCGCTTCAGTGGAAGACTTTACCGCCTCCATCCAGTACGACATGCGGCTCTATCGGCATGACATCATGGGTTCAAAAGCCCATGCCCGGATGCTGGCCCGCCAAAACCTGATCACTGAAACCGAACGGGATGCGATCCTGCATGGCCTCACTGAGATCGAGAGTGAGATCGAAGCCGGGACCTTTGCATTTAAGCCGGAGCTGGAAGATATTCACATGAATATCGAAAAAGCCCTGACCGATCGGGTCGGTGCCGCCGGAGCCAAATTGCATACCGCTCGCAGCCGCAACGATCAGGTCTCTCTTGACCTCCGCCTCTATCTCCGCGATGAGGCAGAGGAGCTTGATCGATTACTTACAGAGGTCCAGAAGAGTTTTCTTGCTCTGGCCCGGAAATATATGGGTACGGTCATGCCCGGCTATACGCACCTGCAAAGAGCTCAGCCGGTACTTCTTTCTCATCACCTCCTGGCCTATTATGAAATGTTTGCCCGTGATCGGGGTCGAATCGGTGACTGTAAAAAACGGATGAACATCTCGCCTCTGGGTGCTGCAGCCATGGCCGGGACCGGATTACCCATTGACAGGGAATCGGTTGCGAAAGAGCTTGGCTTTGACGGGGTTACTGCCAACTCAATGGACACCTCGGGTGACCGGGATTTTGCCCTGGAACTCCTGTTCAGTCTGAGTGTCGTACAGCTTCACCTCAGCCGTCTGGCAGAAGAACTGGTTCTCTGGTCAAGCAAGGAGTTTGAATTTGTAGAAATCGGTGACCGCTATTGTACCGGCTCCTCAATCATGCCCCAAAAAAAGAACCCTGATATCCCGGAACTCATCCGTGGAAAATCGGGGCGGGTAACCGGCGCGCTCGTCTCCTTAATGATGACAGTTAAGGGGTTGCCTCTCACCTATAACCGTGATCTGCAGGAAGACAAAGAACCCGTTTTCGATGCTCTGGACACGGTCAAGGCCGGCCTTGCTATAACAGCAGAACTCCTGCAGAATACCACCTTTTATACCGACCGATTGCAGCAGGCAACCCTAGGCGGCTTTATGACAGCCACCGACCTTGCCGACTATCTGGTTCGCAAGGATATGCCCTTTCGTGAGGCACACAGTGTTGTCGGTCGGGTAGTGGCTCTCTGTCAGGAACGTAACATTGAACTTATGGACCTGACCTTGACTGAACTCCAGGAATTTTCAACCACCATTGAAAGTGATATTTTTGAACTTCTCTCGGTGGAGGGCTCGGTTAACAGCCGGATTTCAACCGGAGGAACCGCAAGGGTCCAGGTTGAACGTGCTTTGGAACATGCCGAACAACAACTGGGTACAAGATGATGATTCAATTGAAGCAATGCCGTAGCTCCGCAGCCCTTTCATTTACAGCTGCTGTTTTCGTTGTCTTTTTCGGCGGCTGCGGTTACAAAGACAAGCCGCTTCCACCACAACAAGTGGTGCCGAGGGAGATAACCGATCTCCGTTATCAACTCACAGACAAAGGCGTATCACTTGCCTGGAGTTATCCGATACAAACAATTACCGGTGGAGACATCGATGAAATTGCAAGCTTTGATGTCTACCGTGCGGTTGTGCCGGCAGAAGACTACTGCGACACTTGCCCGGTTCCCTTTGCCCGACCAGTAAATATTCCCGGTGGTGCCGTACCCGACGAAGGCAGGAAAACAGCGACCTACGAGTCCACCCTGCTTCGACCCGGCAACATGTATTTCTTCAAGGTTCGCAGCACGGCTGGATGGTGGGCTCATTCCGATGATTCCAATATTGTCAAATTTCTCTGGGACATGCCGGCCAAAGGACCTGTTAACCTGCAAGCCCAGGTTGGTGACAGCATCATTAGCCTTAACTGGCAACCGGTCACCAGTCATCGTGACGGATCTGCGCTCAGTGAACAGGTCCGCTATCAAGTCTACCGCAGTATGGGTGGCGGGGAATTCCAACCCCTGGGCGAGCCGTTGAGTGAGACCAACTTTGTCGACACCAAGGCCGTCAATGGCAGAAAATATTTTTACAAAGTACAGTCCTTGTCCGTATACGAACAGGCAACTGTCGGCGGCGGTGAAAGCGAAATAATCACAGCTACAGCCATCGACCGTACCCCACCTGCACACCCTGTTGGTATACGTGGTGTGCGCACCATGACAGCCATTAAAATTTTCTGGGAACCGGTGGAGGAAAAAGACCTGAAAGCGTATCGAGTGTACCGTCGCCAGGCCGAAGATAAAAATGCAACCATGGTTGGTGAGATCAATGCTCCGTATGTCGTGTTCACCGATCACACACCGCCCGAAAAAAGTGTGCAGGTCTTTTATTCGGTCTCCAGCATTGACAGCATGGACCCGGCCAACGAAAGCGTGCGGTCCCCCGAAGTTATGATCAAACAATAATATCGACAAGCAAATGCATCATTTTCAATATAAAAACAACATCATGCACTGTGAAGATATTGCAGTGCCGGAGATAGCCGCCAAGACAGGCACGCCATTCTACCTCTACAGTGCTGCAACCTTGAAACGGCATTTTCATGCCTTTGATAGCGGTTTTAAGGGAATAAACCACCTTACCTGTTTTGCGGTCAAAGCCTGTTCCAACATCTCCATCCTGCAACAATTCGGCCGGATGGGCGGCGGGGCCGACATTGTATCCGGCGGAGAGTTGTTCCGGGCAATGAAAGCCGGTATTGATCCAGGAAAGATAATCTATTCCGGCGTCGGAAAAACCGAGGCCGAGATGCGGGAGGCCCTTTTTGCAGGTATCCTGCTTTTCAATGTGGAATCACCCCAGGAACTTGACCGATTGCAAAAAGTTGCGGCAGAGCTGGGTGTGACGGCACCGGTTGCCTTTCGCATAAATCCCGACGTAGACCCCAAGACCCATGCCTACATCTCAACCGGTCTGGCCAAGAATAAATTTGGCATCCCGGTTGACAGTGCACTGCAGGAGTATGCTCGTGCACAGCAGATGGATAATATCGAGGTCCTCGGTGTCAGTTGCCACATAGGTTCGCAGCTGACACAGATTGACCCCTTTATCGAAGCACTGCGTAAAGTAAAGAATTTTGTCGGCCGTTTACAGGGTGAAGGAATCGAGATCAAGTACCTTGATCTAGGCGGCGGTGTCGGTATCACCTATGACCAGGAAGATCCTCCACATCCCCACGCATATGCCGAAGCCATCACAAAAGAGATGCAGGGCATGGACTGCACACTGATTCTCGAGCCGGGCCGGGTCATTGTCGGCAACGCCGGAATCCTGGTCACCGAAGTCCAATATACCAAAGTGAACGCGGGTGGCGAAAAGGAAAAGCGATTTGTTATTATTGATGCGGCCATGAACGATCTCACCCGACCAAGCCTCTATGACGCCTTTCATGAAATTCTACCGATAAAAGAGACCGGTCGAGAAAAACAGATTGTGGACGTCGTTGGTCCCATCTGTGAAACCGGAGATTTTATGGCTCGAGACCGGCTGTTGCCTGAAGTCAAGCAGGGAGAATTACTGGCTATCATGAGCTGCGGTGCTTACGGTTTTACCATGTCGTCAAATTATAATTCCAGACCTAGAGTCGCCGAAGTTCTGGTTAATGGTGATCAGGTCCACATCATTCGCAAGCGTGAAGATTACGATGATATGATCACCAGTGAATTATTGGTGGAGGTTCCGTGAAAATAGCCGATCTCCCCCTGCCCTTTGTCAAAATGAGCGGTACGGGCAATGATTTCATTCTCATTGACCACCGACAGCCCAGCATTCATCCCGAGGCCATGTCTGAATTTGCCAGCTTGGTCTGCAGGCGTAAATTCTCAGTCGGCGCCGATGGTCTTATCCTGATTGAAGACTCGGACCAGGCTGATTTTCGCTGGCAATTCTTTAATGCGGACGGCTCTGTGGCGGAAATGTGCGGTAACGGGGCGCGCTGTGCGGCCCGCTTTGCTTATATGCATGGTATCGCACCGGCACGTATGCGTTTTGAAACCATTGCCGGAATAATTGAGGCCAACGTCGCAGACATCAATGTTTCGGTCAAGATGACTTCGCCAAAAGATTTTCGATTGCACCGCGAAATTGAGGTGGAAAAAAGGAAAATCACCCTCCACTCAGTAGATACCGGAGTACCGCATACGGTGCTCTTTGTCGATGAAATCGACGAGGTGGACGTATGTACTCTGGGCAGTCGAATTCGCCATCACGAAGACTTTATGCCCGCCGGAACTAATGTTAATTTTATCGGTCGTCACGACAATGGTTTTAAGGTACGCACCTATGAACGTGGCGTTGAGGATGAAACCCTGGCCTGCGGTACCGGCGCTACCGCCTGCGCGATTATGGCCGCCCTACTTGAGGAGGCGGGTTCACCGGTTGAGATTGTTACTTCCGGCGGTGACCGGCTGACCATTCTCTTTGACATGCAGGATGGGCCAAATGCGGATAATGTCTTTCTTAAAGGCCCGGCCCATGTGATCTACAAGGGAGAACTGACCGCCGAATCCTTATTCTAAATGGTCACCAACCATTCTTGTCGGTGTCGTAAAAAGGCTCGCCACCGACGACGGAAAGAGGTATTACTCATTGTCTTTCCGTATAGTGCAAACAAGGTTTTAGACTTTAACGAGTCCATCATTATACATTTTATATCATCCTGATTGGAGGAAACCCATGCAACCCATCCAAGGCGCCATAACAGCCATTGTCACCCCGATGCTTAACGGTCAGGTTGACGAGCAGGGGCTTGTTGACCTGATAGAATTCCAGATTGCCGGAGGCATCAACGGGCTCGTTCCTTGCGGCACCACCGGCGAATCCGCCACACTCGATTTTGATGAACATAAGCGTGTTATCGAGTTAACCGTTAAAACCGTCAATGGACGGGTTCCCGTTATAGCAGGAACCGGGGCCAACAACACCCTTGAAGCAATAGAACTGAGCGAATCCGCCAAGGCAAGTGGTGCCGATGCCATCCTGTCGGTCGTTCCCTACTATAACAGACCCAGCCAGGAAGGACTGTACCAACATTTCAAGGCCATCCATGATGCCGTTGACATTCCCATGGTCCTCTACAACGTGCCGAGCCGTACCGTTGCCAATATGCTGCCTGCCACTGTTGCCCGCCTGGCTGAACTTCCAGGGGTCATCGGCATCAAAGAGGCCTCGGGTAGCCTGAATCAAATCAGCGAAGTGATTCGACTCTGCCCCGATGACTTTATCCTCCTTTCCGGTGATGACTTCACCTGTATGCCGACGGCGCTGGTTGGTGGCAAGGGCGTGATCTCCGTCACCTCCAATATCGAACCCGCAGGCATCTCCGCCATGATGGCGGCAGCCCTTTCCGGTGACCTGCAGAAGGCCAATGAACAGCACTACCGCCTCTTTGCCTTGATGGGCAGCATGTTCTGCTATCCCAGTCCGGCCCCGGCAAAAAAAGCACTGGAACTCATGGGGAAAATCAAGTCTGGTGAAGTTCGTTTGCCCATGACCGCAATGGATGCAGCATCTATTGAAACATTAACCGCTGAGATGAAAACGGTAGGGTTGTTATAAGCCACTGCATTTTCAGGCTGCGAATGCACTTGTTGTTTAAAATTTTTCTCTAACTCATAAGAATATTATGATAAAAGTTATTGTTGCCGGTGCTGCCGGTCGAATGGGGCAACGCATCTGCTATATGGTCCAGCAAAACCCGGATCTTGTGCTGGCGGCAGCCTTTGAACAACCTGAAAATCCTGCCGTCGGCAAAGATGTTGGCGAACTTGGCGGTTTCGGCACCACCGGCGTCAAGATTTCAGCCGGCCTGGAATCGGTCATCGATCAAGGCGACGTGCTCATTGATTTTACCTTCCACAAGGCCACCATGGACTTTGCCCAAATGGCAGCAAACCATGGTCGGGCCATGGTCATAGGTACCACCGGCTTAAGCGCTGATGAATTGGCGACCTTGAGAAACCTGGCCGATGGCAGCTTTCCCTGTGTACAGGCTCCGAATATGGCAGTCGGCGTCAATGTACTTTTTAAACTGGTGGAAAAAACCGCCGCTGTGCTAGGCGACGCCTATGACGTCGAGATTGTCGAGGCCCATCACCGGATGAAAAAAGATGCCCCCTCCGGAACCGCCCTCAAACTCGGCGAGATGGCAGCTGCCGGACTGAATAGAGATCTTGCCGAAGTCGGCGTTTTTGAACGAAACGGTATCATCGGTGAACGGACCGATGCGGAAATCGGTATTCAAACCATCCGGGCCGGAGATATCGTTGGAGAACACACCGTGTATTTTGCCGGAGCAGGGGAACGAATCGAAATTTCCCACCGCGCCCACAGTCGTGACAACTTTGCCCGCGGCGCCGCTTTGGCGGCTGCCTGGGTAACCGATAAAAGCAACGGCATGTACACCATGTTTGATGTTCTCGGTCTGGCTGATTTCTGATCCATCACTGATCAGATTAACTGCTCATCGTCCCCACCGTTGACCCGAACCGAAACCGGAATGCAGGCAACACGAAACTCATCTGTGGCCTGCATTGGTCTTGGTTCTAATTTGGGTAGCTCCCTGCAGATTCTGCAGGATGGTTGGCAGCTTCTCGGAAAAAAACAGGGTATTCGCTTACAGTCCCTTTCTCTGCCCTACCGGACAAAACCCGTCGACATGGAGTCATCCCGTTGGTTCATTAATGCCGTCGG
>CALZIH010000120.1:12871-16655 GCA_945787305.1 uncultured Desulfobulbaceae bacterium
GGACCGCACCCTCGACCTTGACATCTTACTCTATGATAACCTCATACTGGAGACACCGTCCCTGAACATTCCTCACCCGGAGCTGCATAAGCGTCTGTTTGTTCTGGTTCCTCTTGCTGATCTGGTCCCGAAAAGACTCCACCCTCGACTACATAAAACCATCGACTCCCTTAAACGGAAACTGCTGAACAAAAACAATAGCAAGGACCTGGAGCAGGTTCACTGGCCCGCAAGCCAAGACGCATAACCGCATAATATTTTATGCGTTACCTCAACCCTGTTATTTTTTCCTTGATTGAACAAATTGAATTAGACATTTCCTTTGCCAAGGCTATAATAGGAATATGTGTAAATGTAAGCAAAGCAGACCGGCCAAAGGGCAGCGGAAATTATAAATGAGTCCGGTTCGTCTTTTCATCCTTGCTGTTCTTTTCTATATCGCATGGCGCCTTTTCAAAGGCCTTATCAAAAAGAAACGTGCAAACGGCAAGCAACACCAATCCAAAGCATCTGATGTAAAGGATATGCTGGTTGAAGATCCGGTCTGCCATACATTGATACCAAAGGGCCAGGCTGTTCGCCTTCGCCAAAAAGGAAAAACTTACTATTTCTGCAGTGAAAAATGCTGCGATACTTTTACCCGGGAAACGGGAGGAAAAGAATGAAATTTTTTATAGATACCGCAAACATCGAGGAAATTAAACAAGGCCTGGAAATAGGCATGGTGGATGGAGTGACCACCAACCCTTCCCTGGTTTCCAAAGAACAACGTCCCTTTACCGATATCCTGGCAGATATCTGTGCTATTGTCGACGGTCCGATCAGCGCAGAAGTCGTCAGCCTGGATGCGGACGGCATGTTGAAAGAGGGCCGTGAGCTGGCCAAGATCAGCGACAATATTGTTATCAAGGTCCCGATGATCGAGGAGGGCCTCAAGGCTGTCAAACGGTTTAGTGAAGAAAATATCAAAACCAACGTTACCCTTGTGTTCTCGTCCACTCAGGCATTACTTGCCGCCAAGGCAGGCGCATCATTTATCAGTCCCTTTGTCGGTCGCCTTGACGATATCTCCCTCAATGGCATGGACCTGATAGCTGAAATCATGACCATCCTGCGTAATTATGATTTTGCCTCCGAAGTTATCGTCGCCTCCGTCCGTAATCCCATGCATGTTGTTGACGCGGCCCTGATGGGTGCCCACATTGCCACGCTCCCTTATAAGGTTATCGCCCAACGGCAAAAATAACAATAACCATTGATTGGACTGCGCATGCGAATTCTCCTTACCCTGTTTTTTATAGCTGTACTTCCCGGATATTGCCTGGCCACGCTTTACACCTATGTCGATGACCATGGGATTCGCCATTACACCAATGTCCCCAGCGATAAGCGGGCCGTATTAGTGGAATCGAAGACCAATTGGGCGCAGTCCAAGCCCAAGACGCAGCCACTGAGTATCAAAAAGTCTTTGCAACGGCAGGCAAAACGAAGAAGTACCAGCGAGGTAGGCATTGAAGAATATATCCTACGGGCCTCGTCTGAACACCGGGTTGACCCTCTTCTGATCAAAGCGATCATCAAAACGGAATCCAACTTTAACCAGTTTGCCGTTTCCTCGCATGGTGCACAGGGATATATGCAGCTCATGCCCGGAACAGCTAAAGATCTGCAGGTGAGCGATCCCTTTGACGCGTACCAGAATATCTCCGGCGGTACCCGCTACTTTCGTAACATGTTGGACAACTTCCGAGGAGACCTCCAGCTCAGCCTTGCCGCCTATAATGCAGGACCGGGCAGAGTTTCCCGTTTTGGAAGGATACCTAGAATACCGGAAACAGTTGACTATGTCCGTAAGGTCATCCGCCATTACCGGGCCTACCAGGAAGGGAACATCGCATCAACTAGCATCAACGTCCGGCAACTCGTGACCATCAATTGAAGGAGAGCAGTAAAGCCGTTAACCTACCAAACCTGATCACCGGCTTTCGCTTTATCTTATCAGGCTTCCTGGCACTGCTCCTTATGCTTGAGCAGACACGCTCCATGGCCCTTTTTTCCTGGCTGGTCTTCTCTGTTGCCGCCTGTTCAGACTGGATTGACGGCTACTTTGCCCGCCGCTATGGAAGTGTAACTGCGCTGGGCAAACTCATGGATCCCCTGGCCGATAAAATTCTGGTGTGCACCGCCCTGATCATGCTGATCCCTTTGGATCGCCTGCCGGCCTGGGTAGCATTAATCATCCTCAGCCGTGAGATTTTCGTCACGGGTTTGCGGGGAATGGCATCTGCAGAAGGTATTGTCGTTGCAGCCAGCGGTTTAGGAAAGATCAAATCCATTTGTCAGTATATCGGGCTAGGAATATTGATCTTCCCTCTGGGCGTTCTTCCTGTTCCCTACCTTCATCACATCGGGTTGACCATTGTCTATGTTGCGCTGATACTAACGGTCTGGTCCGGCTTCGATTATTTCTACAAACTACGAAAAGTTTATCTATAGGGTGCCGTTCCCCACGCAACCCCTTTATCCCGCAACCATCATTACGCCCATTACAAGAAGAAAACCATAAATAAGCCGCAGGTAGGTTTTGCGATCAATCCGATCGGTTATTGTGGCGCCCGCTACTGTGCCGATGAGCACAAAGGGTGCGGTAACAGCAAATAATCCAACGGTTGTCAACGAAGAGATGCCACTCATGGCATGAACCACAGCGGTTACAATGCCATTGAGAACAAAAAATCCGCTCAAGGTGGCCTTGATTTCCTCCTTTTTCCAGTCGGTCATGGTTGTGTAGATAATAGTAGGCGGCCCCCCGGCACTGAAGGCGGCCCCGATGGCTCCTGTCAGGAACCCGGCCACATACCCCCATATTCTTGCCGGATTCAATGGCCGCGGAATCACCAGCAGGTTGTAGATACTGTAACAGATAAGCAACAGACCTATTCCGCTTCGGATAACAACGGAATCTACCTCCTTTAACAAGATGGCACCCACAAAAACCCCGGGAATTGAGCCAAGTAAAAGCGGCAGAATTTTTCTACGATCCAGATAACGGCGTAGCTGCACAGCGAGATATACCGTGATAAGAAGACCATTGAGGATACACAATGGTACAGCAGCCTTAATATCAATAACCAGACTAAGCAGAGGGATTGCAACTAGCGCGGAACCAAAACCGGTCAGGCCCTGAATAAAACCGGCAGCAAGAAAAATAAGACCAGCCAACAGATAGATTGTCATAGGAAATGCGCACTGACAGAAAAAGTTAAAAATCATAATCGGCGTACAGCCGCGCCACTCTACAACCCGCTACCTCGAGTGTCAACACAAGGTCTTGCCCATATCCATTATTTTGTTGAAAGGATAGCTGCTCTGAAGAAACCGGACAGGGGTATACGTGAAGAAGTCTTTCCATATTCATTGCGTAATCCAAATTCAATAAAGAGCGATTCAAACTTTCCCCTGGGAAAAGTCACAGGCTGGCTTTAAGCTGTGTTTTTTCTTGGTTTGTCGCTTTCTCCTTGACAGCAAAAAGCATGGTGCTGTATTACATGATGCACCTAATGCCGGAGTGGTGAAACTGGTAGACGCACTGGACTCAAAATCCAGCGGGCTTTGCGCCCGTGTCGGTTCGATTCCGACCTCCGGCACCAAAAAAAACAAGGCTTTATCCCAGTAATAGCGGGGTAAAGCCTTTTTTTATGCCTTTCTGCTTTTCACCTCCCCTTGCCATCTTTTGCTGTTTTGTGTTATTTTTTTCTAAAAAAATGGAGCAAAAATGGAGCAA
>CALZIH010000121.1 GCA_945787305.1 uncultured Desulfobulbaceae bacterium
TGGCTGACAACCAGGCGCTCTTGCCGTTCTGAGCTACAGGGGCTCAATATTATAATACTTTGGCACCTTGGGCAGGATTCGAACCCGCGCTGATCTCCTTAACAGGGAGGCGCCTTACCACTTGGCTACCAAGGTGCATAAAGCTTTGTGAATACGGAGAGACTTGAACGCCCATAGACACGGTTATGAGCTTGGGCTCTACCAGGCAGAGCTACAGGCCCACAAAAAAAGCGGTCTTAGTTTTTCCCAGACCGCTTTTAACACACATTTCAGCAATTCCTGAAGGCTGCTGTATTTTTTTTCTGCAACCTTCAACCATTGGCTGTTGTTTCAAGCCAGCAAAACGTATCTTATTTTGGGAGGTGATTACACCCTCACCTCCCAGAGGTTTTCGGTTTTCTCGGACAGGTTAAATTCCAAATCGAGAAATTCCTTTATCACCCCGATATTGGTCAAGGTGTGATTTGTTGGTTTGCTTGTCCGAAAACATCCGGCTCCGGCCAGGGCCATGGGGATCAACAGTTGGTCGGCAAGATAGATCCCCACCGGAGCCGCGGACTGAATATACGTTCTTGCCTGATTTACAGCCCTTGCAGCAACCTTTTCAGCACTTATGCTTTTTTCAGCAAACCCGGTAAACGTTTCTGTCAGTTGATCAGAGTGCACAAAAATACTGAGCGTATTTCCAGGACCAAATCGATCCAACTGCATCTGCTCAATCTGGTCATCACCAATATCAAGCTTGTTTTTAACAACCATCAATTCCCTTCTGCCAATATGCGCTGGCAACTCTGCTGACAGAGCCCGTGCAGACACCCAGATATTTGAAATATCTGTTAGTTCAATGGGCTGCAGTTTTTCTGCAGGGTTGATACTAATCTTTATTCGCCCCCCACCAGCAGGGAAAAATCCAGGTCGCTCAAGCTCTGCAACAACTTTGACTCCCATTCTTTGCAGAAGCGGGAGAAAGGTATGCTGCAGAAAATCAAATGGCGGTGCCATCGGATTATGCGTACCACCCTCGAGGATAATCTCTGACGGTTTACCTGCAGCCAGCAGTGCAGGCAGAACAGCCTGGAACACAAGGGTACAGCTCCCGGCAGTACCAATGGAAAACTTGTACGCTCCTGGCTGAATAGAGCCGGGGATAAATTCAAGACGTACAGAACCGATCTCCGCACCCTTAGTCCGGGCCTTGCCGATTTCTGCAGCAGCTCGCACTGCTGTCAGATGCTGTCGCATAAGCCCGGGCTTTTTCCTGTTGGCCCGGATTTTTTCTATCTGAAAGGATCTCCCGGTAACGAGGGAGAGGCCAAGAGCAGTTCGCAAAACCTGGCCTCCTCCCTCACCTGTTGATCCATCAATGTGAATCATCTTCTTCTCCATGTATTTTCAAATTAGCTTAATCACTCTATCTGAGATTGGTCCGTCACCACATACAATGTTCAGGTTAGAGCTTGCGGCTACCTTTTCCAGTAGCTCCAGCTCCCGCAATCTCATCAGGGTCGGGTTGTCGGCCAGCAGTTTTGCCGTGTTGGCCTGGCTCCGCATGGCTGCGGTTTCTTCCCTCCTGGTAATAAGGTTTGCTTCTGCAGCCTTTTTGGATTCAACCACCTTGTTCAGCAATTCCTTCATGTCGCCGGGCAGGATAATATCACGGATACCAAAGCCGATGACCTGCAGACCGAAGTCCTTCACCCTGATAGAAATGATATCCTTCACCTTTACGGCAAATGAATCCTTGTCTGCCAGCAGTTCATCAATATCCCTGGTCCCTACAACCGCCCTTAGAGCGAACTGGGTCTCCCTGTATAGAGACTGCTCAAAGTTCTCAACCACGGTGACTGCCTTGACCGGATCAACTACCTTGTAAGTAGTCAGGCCGTTGAGCCGCAGGCTCACCTTATCGCGGGTCATTATTTCCTGACCTCCAACATCAAGGGTGCTTTCCCGGGTATCTACAAATGCCACATTTACCTGGCCTGTTCTTCGCCAGAAGGCGTGACATCCCGAAGGTAGAACTTCTTTCAGGACACCGTCAATAAAGAGAACCCCTACCATTCCATCTGCAACGATGTAGGTGGTAAGCTCATCTCCTGCGGATTCGGATTCAAGAATTGTCCTTAATTCCGGATGAACAAATTTGGATGGGGATGCATCGATTAATTCAACCCGCACTTCCTTGAATCCGTGCCATATTACATATCTACCAGGACCGATGACCTTGGCAAACAAGTTGTCAATCCATACCAGTCCACGCTGACTGTCTGACAACTCCAGTACCTGGGCGTCGCTGCCCAACAGGCCCGACTTGAATATCAGGTCGAGATCGCTGTGAACCAGCCACGGGTCACGCATGGATACAACGTCAACCTCGGTTTTATCTGTGGGGTCTGCATACCAGTAACGGCCTGGGCCAAGAATTTCCTTAAACTCTTTATCTTTGAAGAGCAGTCCCTTTTCAAATGATCGTATTCTTACTCTTCGCACAAACATAATTTTCTCCTTTATCCTTTCATAACAGCGAGTGGCTTAAGTGCTACGACAATATCCACCAGGTCTTCCTGGTTTGCCATTACCTTGTTGATGTCTTTATATGCACTTGCTGCTTCATCTAAGTCTTTTTTTGTTCGCATTCCATGGATGACACCAAGTGCATCCAGCCGTTTCTTCTCGGTTTCGAGATCAAGTGTACGTTGCGCCTGTTTCCGACCCATTACACGACCAGCCCCATGGCTGCAGGATGTAAAGCTTTCCGGATTTCCCTTTCCGATGACAATATAGCTCATCGATCCCTGGGACCCGGGAATGATACCGTACTCGCCTTCGCGGGCACTGGTTGCCCCTTTTCGATGGACAATCACATCCGCACCGAAATGGTTTTCAATGGCCGCATAGTTATGAGCGATATTGATGAGCGGATCATACTGCACATCAGGTATCACAGTGCTGACTGCTTCCTGTATCCTTTCAATCATCAATTTCCTGTTTGCCAGGGCAAAGTCAACGCAGTACTGCATTTCCGCCAGGTAGTTCTGGCCATATTCAGTATCCAGCGGCAGGAAGGCCAGTTCCCATTTCTTCGGGACACTGGACTGCCACCGCTGGTTCATCTTCACGGCAATCCGGTTGTAATGCTGCGCAACCTTCAGGCCGAAATTACGGCTACCCGAGTGGACCATCAGCCAAATATGCCCATCATCACCCTGCTGTATTTCAACGAAATGGTTACCACCTCCCAGCGTTCCTATTTGCTTGAGGGCACCCTGATACAATTCGGCAACACGAGATTTTTTTACACCGTTCAGCCGTTCCGGGTCTGGCATGCATGATTCCGGTTGTGCTTTCTTTTGATGCTTGAAGCCCACCGGTACTAATGCCCTGATTCCGCGATTCTCTTTTTCCGAACCGAGAATCTGCTTCAGGCTTTCCTTGTCAATTTCCGTAAGAGATGTTTTGACCGCGCACATACCGCAACCGATATCCACGCCTACTGCATTGGGAATTACCACACCCTGCGTTGCCAGTACGCCACCTATCGGCATACCATATCCACAATGGGCATCCGGCATAATGGCAACATGTTTATAGGTAAAGGGCAGGTTTGCCAGGTTGCGGGCCTGGGAAAGTGCCCCGGGTTCTATATCATCAAGCCACATTTTGATTGGCTTCTTTTCTGTGCTGATAACTTTCTTCATTGTTTTCTCTTTTTGGTTGAGTTCAGCAGTTATGAGGACGGCAAACATTATTATTCACAAGCAACCTCGGCTTTGGCAACGTAAACAACCAGTGCCATTGCTCGGTTTAAAATGTGGGGCAACGCTTAAGTTCCAACCTTTTGCCACAGCCCATTTTTCCCTTTGTTATACAACAGGATCTTGAGTTGTGAGCCGTGCTGGAGCGGTATCCGCTTGCCGCATGACATCCGCCGGTGTCGGCGAATAACCCTTCTCTCCGGTAGTACAGCATGTCGAGTTGAATTATCCGTCCGAAAATCATTGTTCACCGTCCTTCTGATTCATGAGAATTTCTTCTCATTCGTTGAGGGGTTTCCCCCTGGAGCGGGACTCGAACCCGCGACTGCCACTGTTTCAGAGTGGTGCTCTACCCAACTGAGCTATCCGACGATAGTTTCCGACAATGTAGACCCCATGTCCGGAACAAGCATGATTAACCGGCAGGAACCTGAATCTGCTTGCCGCTGGCTTGTCTTAACCATCGTGCTTTTGATATAGCACCTGTTGTGCCATTTTTTAACCTTGAAGGCACAAGAGTTTTAACAATTTAAAATTAAACAACGTTTATCTACGCCCTGTGTGTAGCCGAAAAAAACCACTGGTATTTTAATGCGCCAAATACTAGAATAATTTCTATTAAAATATACAAAATTCTAGCCATAGTGATCATTCGTGAAGAAGAACGTTGTCATTGGATTATTAGGTTCCACGTTGGATAACACGGGTTGGGGAGCCCAGCGCTGGGAAAGGTGGAGACCTACGGTTTCCTTATGCCAGCATGAGGACTTCCTTGTAGATCGTTTTGAATTGCTCTATCAAAAAGAGTATAAGCGGCTTCTGAAGAAAACCTGTAGGGATATCGCGAGTGTTTCTCCTGAGACTGAAATAACCACCCATGAGATCTCGCTGAAAAATCCCTGGGACTTCGAAGAGGTATTTGCCCTTCTGCACGACTTTGCTCTTGAGTATCAGTTTAACCAGGACGATGACTATCTGATTCACATCACAACCGGGACCCATGTTGCTCAAATCTGCTTGTTCCTTTTAACGGAAGCACGGTACTTTCCGGCGCGACTCATTCAGAGTGGTCCTGGCAGAGGACGTACAACCCAGTCAGCAGGGACCTTTTCCATTATCGATCTTGATCTTTCAAAATACGATCGTATCGCAACCCGTTTTCACCAGGAATGGGAAGATGATATTTCTTTTCTCAAATCGGGAATTGATACTAAAAATAAATCCTTTAACCGGTTAATTGAACAGATTGAAAAGGTTGCCGCCCATTCTGTTGACCCAATACTTCTGAGCGGGCCTACAGGTGCAGGAAAATCAAGACTGGCACGGCGGATTTTCGAGTTGAAAAAAAACCGGAGAAGGGTTGAAGGAAATTTCGTTGAAGTAAACTGCGCAACCCTTCGTGGCGAAAACGCAATGTCTGCTCTGTTCGGTCATGTCAAAGGAGCATTTACAGGTGCTGTCAGTGCGAGACCCGGCTTATTGAAAACAGCTGATAGAGGGGTGCTGTTCCTGGATGAGATAGGCGAGCTTGGCCTGGATGAGCAGGCCATGCTGCTGCGAGCTATTGAGGAAAAAACCTTTCTGCCGGTGGGTTCTGATAAAGAGATTTCAAGTGATTTTCAGTTGATCTGTGGCTCAAACAGAGACTTGCAGCAGGAAAGCAGTACAGGAAGATTCCGATATGATCTGTTGGCCCGGATAAATCTCTGGACGTTTACCATGCCAGGTCTTGCTGATCGTCCAGAAGATATTGAGCCAAACCTTGACTATGAACTTGAGAGATTCAGCAGCAGAACCGGCAGCAGAGTGACCATAAACAAAGAAGCCAGGAAAATG
Organism: uncultured Desulfobulbaceae bacterium; assembly: GCA_945787305.1. Lineage (GTDB taxonomy): Bacteria > Desulfobacterota > Desulfobulbia > Desulfobulbales > Desulfobulbaceae > DRLX01. Next base: position 5,592 of record CALZIH010000121.1, read on the forward strand.
TTCCTCAAATTTGCTTCGTCACCGCAGGCGTTGTGGACGGCTAATTTTCGTGATCTCGGCGGAGCAGTCACCCGGATGGCAACACTTGCCCCCAAGGGCAGGATAACCGTATATGAAGTACGTGAAGAAATGAGACGCCTTAATGATTCGTGGCAGGGAAATAGCCGTAACGAACATGATGTGAGGTTGGCTGGAATCATTGGCGAGGAGACACTTGCCCAGCTGGACCTGTTCGATCAGCTGCAGCTCGGAAAAGTTATTCAAGTCTGTGGATCATCGGCAACAATTTCCGAGGCAGGCAGAACCCTGTTTGATAAATCACGGTTAAAGAAAAAGGTCACGAACGATTCCGACCGGCTTCGAAAATACCTCGCCAGGTTTGACCTGGACTGGCAACAGATAGTCCAGACAAAAAAAGTATAGACGACAGAATAAAAAACTGTTATCTAATGCCCTTTTTTATCATGCCACCGTATTCCATTTACTGGCTGGCGAGAAAAATTATACATTTCCCGGTTACCACACAGGTACATGCGGAAACGAAAAATACCGCTTCAATGAGAGGAAACGCCATTGATTGAACAGATAACATTACATGACAACACGATTCGCTTTCTGGCTGTTGTGCGCGTCAAGGAGGGCAGTTGATGTAACTGAACCCGGTGAAATAATTTACCGACTCTTATCTGTTTAATCCCGCCCTATACATCTTCGCAGCACATTCCCTTATTTCCAACCATAGTTTTTTACAGTTCAGAAGGAGGATCACAACCTCAAACTAACTGTTTGGAACTATGCAAGAAGCAGAATTACGAGAAATAATCAGTTGTCTGCCACGAGGCAGAACGCTGTTTCATTATTACAGAGACAGATATGCTTTAATGATTCTGTCATACTGCATAAAATCCGGCATAACGATGAAGGAACTCAAGCAATCTCGTTTTGCCGGGTTATTGAACAAGTCTGTCGTGAAGAAGGTAGCTGCGACAATTGATGGAAGTTCAGTGAACCGGGAATCGTTTGAATCCTACTGGCCCGAGGATTATGAGGCGTATTTGTTGACAATTGGGCAATGGGGTAGCTCAAAGGGATGGAAAGACTATCAGATCTCCAGGCCAGGAATGAATCTTGTCCTGCAGCTCAACTTTTCAAGTAAACACGATAGGCAGTTTTTTCGTTGGATAAATCCGGAAGGGAAGAAGCGGCCTTTTACTTCTTATTCTCACCCAGTTTCGACAGATCGATTAACACTTGCCTGGGCAAGAATAGATATGGACCTTCAGCAAAACGAAGCCCTTATAGAGGAAATTCAGAATGACTGGATACGGAATGTCTTTGGCTGGAGAAAATGGTTGGCCGAAAGAAATAATAGAAAAATCAAGTATACCGAATGTACAGTTAAGGAGTTGGACTGTTACGTCGAAAAGGGACTGTCTCCTCACTTGAAGATCTGGGATGAAGCCATGTTGGCTGCAGCAATATGGTTTCTAAGAGAGGAAATTGGTATTCACCGAATTTATTACAACACATTCGAAACAGGCAGACGTTTAAAACATATTGACTGGAGCGCACCACCTCGTTCAATTTACACAGCTTTGCCTCGTAAATTTTGTTTCGAGAAATGCAACGATCCTCCTTCTTTTCTCAAAAAATCAAATCACAGACATGTAAGGTCAAAACTTGGAGAGAATGAAGAAAAATGGTTCATTTTGGAAATGTAGTTTGTAGTTATGGGAAAGTTAAGAACATTTGTTTGCGGTGATTTAAACTGTTATTCACCGCACGAGTTGCGGCTTTCAGTAGCCATTACTGCAAATATCCGACATAATCACCGCATAATATACGGAGATTATGCATGTGGATTTATGACGAGAAAAATTGGCCAAATTTCATTTGGGACGAAAAAAACCTTACCTCGTTGCTCGTCGAGGCTCGACACCGGCAAGGGCTTTTATTGGGTAAGATGGAGACGTTAGGTTTTCCGATCAGACTGGAAGCCAACCTGAATATCCTCACAACTGATGTTGTAACCTCATCACCCATAGAAGGCGAATGATCTCACTTTTGGTTTAAGTCGCTTATTTGAGGTATACAGGAAAATAAGCAAGGTAAACACAATGGTTTTTCGCGACGAACAGAAAGCTAGAGAATGGCTCAAAAACACCCCTTAAAAATATCGAAACAGCATTGAACAACGCTCCACACCAAACCATGTCCACTTTTTGCAAACATTCTTTAAACACGTAACATCAACCCGGAGAGTAAGAAGTCATGGAAATCTTTCAGGATCACATTTTCCTCTCCCGCCTGCACTTTGCCTTTACCGCCATGTTCCACATCATCTGGCCGGTTTTGACCATCGGGCTGAGCATTTTTCTTGTGGTGATGGAGGCTCGCTGGCTGATGACCGGAGATGAGCGTTACTATCAGCATACCCGCTTCTGGATGCGTTTGTTTCTACTCAATTTCGCAGTGGGGGTCGTCAGCGGCATCCCCATGGAATTTCAATTCGGCACCAACTGGAGCGAGTTTTCCCGGGCCGGCGGCGATATCTTCGGGCACCTGCTTGGTTTTGAGGCTTCGATGGCCTTTATGCTCGAAGCC
>CALZIH010000122.1 GCA_945787305.1 uncultured Desulfobulbaceae bacterium
CCTTTTTTCTTTGCTGCCAGCAAACGTTCACCCAGCTCAACAATCACATCCTCTCCGTCCCCAAGCACAATTGCATCAAAGAAATCGGCCACAGGCTCCGGATTCAGGGAACAGGATCCACCACCGATAACCAATGGATGGAGTTCCGTACGATCGCAGGCCTTGATTGGGATGCCGGCGAGATCAAGTACAGTTAAAATGTTTGTGTAGCAGAGTTCATAGGGAAGGGTAAAGCCAAGGACATCAAAGGCTGCCAGTGGACGGCGGGACTCTAATGCAAAGAGGGGAAGGTTGGCCTTACGCAGCTCCTTCTCCATGTCGATATCAGGAGCATAGCTGCGCTGAGCGAGAAATCTATCGTCTTCGTTAAGAATGTGATAGAGTATTTGCAATCCAAGATGAGACATGCCGATCTCATAGAGATCCGGGAAAACCAGACAAAAACGCAGGGCAACCGATTCCCATTTTTTTTGTATGCTATTGAGCTCCCCGCCAATATACTGACCCGGTTTTTTTACCAACGGTAAAATCGCATCTATGTTGACCGGAGCTCTGTCCCGAAGTTCAACTTGTCCGGCAGTCTTTTCCCTGTTGTTAACAGCGGCTGTATAATTTTCTACTCCGCCTGCTTGCTGTACCTGTTGTTTCATTGACATTATTACATTATTTGCGTAATCTTTTATTTGTATAGAGCGTTATTCCATACTATGGAGAATCGGTAGGGGTAACGGTTTCCTTGAAATCTTTGCCTGTCAGGGCATTTATCCGTCCACCGCTCGATGTTCGGTGGACATTTACTTAACTCTTAACGTTATTTCCATGAAAAAGCAGACACAGACAATATTCCTGTCCCTTTGTATTCAATCCCTGGTCCTGGTTTTCATGTTCTCTTTGGCCAGAGCAGCTGGAAACCCAACCCTGGAAGCGATTGAATTTGAGAAATCTTCAGCCGATGAAGAACAGGTAACTTTTCAACTCAACGGCGTGTATATCCCGAAAATTTTTGCCATGAAAGGGAAGAAGCCACGGGTAGTTTTTGATTTTCCCGATACAAAACCTGCCCGAACACTACAAAACACTGTCAAAACCGAAGGCAGGTTTATCAAACAGATCCGTATGGGCATTCACAAGGGGGAAAAACCCAAAACCCGGGTTGTCTTCGATCTTACTCCGGACATGGAGATAGATTTTGAGCAAAATTTTAATCAACAGAAAAACAAGCTGACGGTTACAGTGTATTCTTCTGGTTCTAAACCGGAGGCACCGCAAACCAAGCCAACACAACCGACAACGGAAACCGTACCCGAAAAAATCGTCACGCTGGCACCTTCACCATTTGCAACCCAACAGCCGCAAGCAGCCCCTGAATCTCCCAGTGAGCCACAACCGCCCAAGGCTACCGAGAAACCATCGATTGCAGACGATATCGCCGCCCCCCCTATCCAGGAGCCCGAGGTAAAAAAAGACGAGCCCGTTGATCAACCGCGAACAGCAAGTAGCACGGATCCGATTCTCCATTCCGTTACTTTCGACAACTCGACAAACAGAGGAGAAATGGTTCAATTCAAACTCAACGACTTCTACCCTCCCGTTGTCTTTGGGATTGAAGAAGGCCTACCGCGGGTTGTCTGTGATTTCAAGGATACAAAGGCTGGTCCGACGTTGGAAGAATCCATCAAAGCCAATGGTCGTCACGTACGCTCCATCCGAATCGGAAAACACCAAAAACCTAACAAAATCAGAGTGGTTATTGATCTAGAACCAAACACCAACTACGACCTGCAACAGGTGTTTTTCAAAGAAGACAACCTGTTTGTCATTATTGTCAATGACATGCATAACACCCCACCGGTTACGGAACTGGAAAAGCCGCTGAATAACTAATCATGGTAGAGAACCTTATCCCCGACAGGCAAACCGAACGATGTTCAGGAGCACAGTGCGCCAAAATTAATATGCCTGTTATAAGGACGCTTGGTGCAGCAGGAATCGAACACACCAGGTGCAAGGTTTTGCAGAGTATAGCCGCAAAAAGAAACAGCCTCCCTGATCAGGGGAGCTCGTTTACTGCCGGGAAATCTTCCAGAAACTCAAGGGAAACGCCGAAAGGGTCATCTGTGGAATAGAGAACCATGGTCTGCAGGAAACTATAACTGTCCATTGGCATGTTGAGGAACTCAAGCGCCAGACCATTTTCTTCAACCCGCACGACCCGCACTTGAAATTTTAAGATGAGACAGGAGTGCCGTCCTGTTTCATGCAGCTCCAGTTCACAAGCCTCACCAACATTAACGCTATACCGCCCCTCAAGAAATAAACCACCAAGGCTCAGGTTATAGACCTGCCGCTCTTCATAGGTCTTTTCACCCAGAATCAATTTTGCAGTCCGGCAAAAGATTACCCGTGTAAAACGTCTATTATCGAGCAGGTCTTGGTTGGTGATGTCGTCCATCAATCAAATGCTTCCCGGTATCAGGGCAGGTATAAGGGGCACAAGTAACCGTGCCTTGAATAGAAATGTAAAGAATATATGCCAACTCGAAAATTATAACATAACAATTGGAAAAAACAAGGCTGACCGGCAACATGTCCCTACGTCTCTTCTCCTACTCGCCCCCTTTGTTTCGCAGACGAAAACCGATAAACAGAGAGAGAACATACACAAGGAGAAAGACAAAAGTGACTGAAAGCCCCTGGATGCCATAATTATTTGCGGGAACGGAAAAGACATAGGGAATGCCATGGATCCCGATCAATGCCTCACCGGAAAAAGCCGTATTCAGCCAACCCAGAATCAGAAATAGGGGAAGCAGATAAATCAGAACATAACGGGCATAGTGCTGGGCAAGGTAGGTATTAAAATCATCATTGAGTTCATCATCGGTGACCTTGTACATGGCCTGCCGACTATATTTTTCTGAAATCAGCTGAAGATCTTGCTGACGACTTCGTTTCTCGGCAAAAATTGCATTAAACTTCCTTACCTTTTCTTCCACCCGGAATCGCTTACGCAGATAAAACGATAAGCAGGCCGTAAAGACGGCCAGCAATGGGATATGCAACCAGACTGGAAGCCCAAGGAGAACAAACGGCGTGATAAAGACCAGATTCAATATGTCGACAACAAACGAAAAGAGAGGAATTGTGAAATCGTTATAGAGTCGATCCAATAGACTTTTCAACATGTCAACCATTATGGCAACTCCAATCGGAAAAACTATGGGGCGAACAACCGTCCACCCCATAGTACTGCAATATGTTTATCTCTACAAACTAACGCATGAACCAGAGCAAGCCGGTGTACTTGAGGCAGGTCAGGATCAAGGCAAATGCCAGCATACGTTTCAGGAAAATTTCCGGCAGTTTTTTCTGGATTTTGGGACCGACCACACCGCCACACATGGCACCGGCGGCGATTAACGCAGCCATGATCCAGTCAGGTTGATATCCCATCAGTACATACTTGGAAATACCGCCCAGCGACGTGGCAAAGGTTCCGGCCAGGGCGATCGGCACTGCCAGGTACATAGGGTAGCCGACCAGGGTGGTCATAAAGGGCATGAACATAAAACCACCACCTACGCCAAAAGAAGAGGCGACAACGCCCATGGCAATACCGCCGATCAACATCAGGAGCGGCTTGGCAACAAAGGTTTCACCCCAGAACCGCATATCGAATTTAACAGGATTGAACTTATCAAACTCGATAGAACCCATCTCCATGGCCTTGCCTGACTCCTTGGCCTCTTTAACGGCAGCGTTGAACTTCTGGACAATAGCCTTCATCGCTTTTTTCTTTTCAATTGAACTGGGCAACGATTCGATAAACAGCTTAACACCAATAACAAAGCAAATGATGCCCAGGTAAAACTTGAAGGCTGCCAGGTTCAAGTATTTGGCTGACAGCGGTGGTCCAATGAAGAAAGCACCACAGACAATGCCGATGGCAAAGGGAATGGCCACCGGATAGGCAAACCGTTTTTCCTTGAAATACGACATCAGGCCGGTGATCGGCGAACACAGGGTCAGAAACAGATTAGTCGGCTTGATGGTATTGCCTGCATTGATACCGACAGGGCCTTTGGTACCGATAACCGTAATCTGGAATGCAGCGGTAAACAAACCGCCTGCAGCACCCATAATGACAAAAAGAACACCGATGATGAAGGCACCGCCGAAAACAATAAGCGGATTCATGTAGACATTACCTGTTTTAAAGAAAAACCCTGACTTTTCGATGGTAAAAGTGTCAACTTTCTCTCCGTTCACGTAAACGGTCATCACGGTATCAGGGGCAAGGTTCCTGTATGGAGACATGGAGACGGAGAACTTACCCGTGCTCTTATCCAAGGTAACGCTTACGCCTTCATTCCACTGTTCGGCCTGCCGACCATGATCGGTCATGATCATTCGCGCGTTGCCGCCGGTGTTCGGCCGCTCCTTAACAACGGTATTAATACCAAACTTGTTCTCATGGGCAAAGGCAAGGAACTTCCATTGCGCTTCACTGTTGACCGGACCGAGCATTGCCCTGGCAGCAGGATCTATTTCGCCCCAGCCCTTGATCTTGTTCACCATTACTTTGTATTTGAAGGGCGGAAAGGCAAAAACACCCTTAGTTTGGCCTTTCCAGGCCTCCTTTGGTGTTGCCAATTGATCAGGGACACTGGTAAGAACATAATAGGTGGAAGGAATGGCAGTGTCACCAAAAGCGTTTTTTCCCCCTTTCCCCTCTTGCAGCCTTTTTCTCTCTTTTGGACCAAGGGCAGTTGGCGCTGAAAACATCTTCTCGGTACTGATGACTACATACAGATCCTGGCCTGCCTCAATGGTTCCTTCCACACTGACGGGACTTCCTGCTTTAACCGTACTTGACCCTAAGGTTGCCTCCACACCAAGGACACTGGAACCGGTCAGCACGACAGCTGATAGAACCACGCCCAAGAACAGTGAAATACGTTTCATAGAGTTTCCTCCAATCATTGATTTACAATCGGTTTTACTGCTGTTACCGAAGAACGAATGCTCCTACTACAACCACAACTGACTGTCATTTTTTCCAGATACACCTCCTTGCTGGTTTGGGTAGAATTTCAGAGTTCCATGATTTTAGTATCACCCACATAATCACGACTTGTGAACCCGGTCATCGCCGTCATCTTCCTAGTTAATCCACTAATATTTTTAAGATTCCTCACGATCAACCCAAGGTCGGCAAGTAATCCTTCATCCTTGAGGTCATCTTCCATGAGTTGGGCCGTGCCCAAGGCAGCAAAAAGCGGAGTGTTAATTTCATGGGCCACGGTACCGGCCATGGTAATGACACCTTCCAGTTTCATCCGTTCCATCTGCTCTTCTTCAAGTTTCTTTTGAGCTGTGACGTCCCGAATTATCTCTATGACATATTCAACCTGTCCGTCTTTGCCAAACATCGGAGACGCTGTACGCTCAATCCAATGCATCTCGCTATCTATTTCCTGCGAATGGGTAAAGGCGGCAGATGTACCTTCTTTCAACACCACATCTGCAGGACAAACATTTTCACCCTGGCCAATAGGGCAGATATCGTAATATTCCATGCCAAGGACCTCCGCTTCAGTCTTGCCGAGGATTTCTAAAAACACGCGATTGGCGAGAACCACGTGCCGATTGCGATCAAGAACAATCAGTTGCGGTCGGATACAGTCCAGAATATCGCTTAAAAACCGTTCACTTTCCTCGATCTGGTTAAAAAGCAAAGATATCTTGGTATACATTCTGGCATTCTGGATAGCAGTACCACTGGCTTCGGCCACGGTGACTGCAAAATTAGTTTCCGAACCGGTAAAACAATGGTGCTCGTCACTGAGAATGCGCAGTATTCCAATAATATTGCCTTTCACTTTGATGGGGACCGCGAGCAAAGATTTAACCCCCTCGGCTTTCATTTCATTCTTGTAGTGAACTCGATCATCGGCATCGATATCATAAATAGCCACCGGTTCACCGGAAGGAGTCATTTCGGTGTTCAACTCCTTTTCAACCCGACATCGATGAAGATATTTCACTGACAGGCCGTTTGCGGCAACGAGTTCCAGATGCTTACTTTGTGGATTAAATAGATTAATGGTACAGGCCTTTGCCTGGAGACTTACTGGCAGTCGCTCAACAATGGTCTGGAGTACCGTATCCAGATCCAGGGTTGAATTGGTAAGCTTGGAAATCTCCTGCACCTCCCGCATAAAATCAACCTGACTTTCCATTTCCTCAAACATGCGGCCATTTGAAATGGCAATTCCTACCTGTTCTGCCAATGCCATGGCAAAAGAAACCTCTTCCGCACTGAAGACCCTGTGACTTTTTGTCAGCAGCCGCATCATACCGATAATGGAATCCTGAAATAAAATAGGCAGGGTCAGAACAGACTTGATGCCTTCCCTATGTACTTCCTCTGGCTGATACAATTGATCATTGTCAATCACTTCCCTGGCAACCGGTTGCCCCTGCTTAATCATATCCATGGTCGCTTCGCTATCTATTGACTGACGAGAGAGGTATTCCATGGAAAGGCCATGCGCGGCCCCAAGAACAAAAGTATTGGTCGACCCGTCGAGGAGCCGTATTGAACAGGCGTCAATATCCAGAAGATCCGGAAGGCTCTTGACAATGGTATCCATCACCTGCTGGTGATCGAGCACCATGGAGATCAGCCTGGTCACGTTCTGAAAGACCTGCAGATACCGCTGCTCTTTTGATTGCTCAGACATTATGAGTATAAAGTTCCTAACCCAATTGGAAAAACTGTGGCCGGTTACGACGCTGTCACCTGGCGATGCAGCACAAGAACGCACAGCGCCATAACCAGATTCATACCTCTGACAAGGTGACAAGCTTTAACGCATGGGTCGTACATTTAGTTATACAGGCCGGCTTTAATCCTGCATCGATTCGGTCAACACAATAGTCGCACTTGACCATCTTGTTGGTCAACGGATTATACTGTGGAATCATCCATGGACAGGCCCCGGTACAGGCCATACAGCCGATGCATTTTTCCTGATCAACGATGACGATCCCGTCTTCTCTCTTGGAAATGGCATCAACAGGACAAATGGAGGCACAAAGAGGATCCTCGCACTGGTAGCAGCTTCGAAATGAAAATTCAGTTTTCGGCATACCTTTAATGGACTTGAGCGTCTTATGGCCAATTTCACACAATATCGGCCCGATGGGCAGGCTTTTATAGGTCTTGCAGTGCACCTCACATCCATGACAACCTATACAGCGCTTGGTGTTGAGATAGATCATGTATTTGTTCATAACTCTACCCTCCTCTTGGGGTTTCTAGCACTTCGACGCACGGTGACAAAAGCCTCACAGAGATTGATCGCACCACCAGCCTGATCCCAATCGTCCAGTTTGCCGACCATCAATTTTTGATCGCTCAAACCGGCGTGATACGCCCTGCTCTGTAAGGGAATCTGCCGTCCGAAACCATGGACGGTATACACACATTCCGGATGTATAAAATCGGTAACATGGGCTCGAACTCTCTGCTTAGTCCCATCTTGGGCAATGACGTCAACCACGTCTCCGTCGGCAACGCTTAATTTGGCGGCGGCGCGGGAATTGATCCAGAGGGAATTTTTCGGCATCAACTCAGAGAGCAGGACATTGTTGATCGTATGGCCATGGGCATGAACGGCGGAACGGCCATAAACCAAACGGAATTGCCCTTTGGGTGCTTTCATCGGACTATCATAGGGCTTTAGGGATTCAAGCCCTGCATCGGTAAGTTTTTGACTGATAATTTCGATTTTACCTGAAGGGGTTGAAAACTGGCCGTCAAGATTGTCGCGGTCAAACATGATTGGCTTCTCCGTCAACTCCACAAACCCTTTTTCATCAAAATCGCTTATGGTAAAATCGGTAGGTTCCAACTGCCAGTTCCAGAGTTCTTCAATGGTGGAGAAAGGAAAATATTCATCAAGGTCGAGCCTGGTCGCCAACTGCTTAAAAATTTCCCAACCCGGCTTGGTATCAAATTCTGGTTCAACGGCCTTACGACGAACGGCAAGGCGGGGTTTGAGCCCTTTCTGCACACAAATCGGAGTGTCTCGTTCCAGATAGGTGGATTCCGGAAGGATGACATCTGCATACCATCCGAACTC
>CALZIH010000123.1 GCA_945787305.1 uncultured Desulfobulbaceae bacterium
CCTAAATACATATAACCTGTAAACTGAAGTGTTAAACAAAGCCCAAAATTCCTGGACTTGCGCTGCAAGATAGGGTAACGATATAACCTCCTGATGGGAATAGGTATGGATATCAGTTGTAAGTTCCCCGGAATCCGGAAGTTATGGATGCCGGGGCTAGGAGTAGATTGTCAAAGATCACAACCCCGTATGTGACAATATGTATCATATGATAAAATTGGCTCGCGTTACGTCTCTTTCTTTTTCATCTCGAATGATGATGGTTATCCATGGATAATCAGCGTGTTTGTGTGGAAAAACAGGAACGCCGTGTTTCCCCTCGATTTGCCCTGCAAGTTCCCTTGCAATTGTATCAAAGTGGTACTCTGCAAAAAAGTATGGCAACCAGTGTCAATCTTCATTCTCAAGGTGCGTTGGTTCAGACTGATGCCGAATTTCTTTCTGGTGAGGAACTGGTAATCGGTTTGCCGGATGGGTGTGGAGGTGAACTGGTTTCCGGAGTTGAAGCCAAGATTTGTTGGCGGGAAAAAACTTCCGATTTGTGGCGATACGGCCTGCAATTCATTACAAATTTGGACTGGGACATGGAGTTGAATAAAATGACCTTGGCAGATGCAAAGAATGATCGTTCCGAAGTGCTTGCTCGGCAGTTTCCCTCGATTGCCCGGCAAGTGCAAAGTCAAATTGAGAGTGATGCCCCCGATTCCCATGTATCTCAGTTTGTTCTCAACAGTATTCGAGATGGTGTGTTTAGTGTCGATAAGAAAAGGACCATAACCTTCTTTAACAAAGCTGCTGAGCGACTGACCGGCTGGCGAGCCGACGAAGTGATCGGCAAGTCCTGTCAGGATGTGTTTAAATCCAGCAACTGTGAGGAATGTTTTCTCGCGGAGAGCATTTCCTGTGATAAACCCATTTCAAACCGTTCGATTTTTATCACGACGCGGGCAGGCCGACGAATCGCTGTCAATATCAACACCATGCCCATGTATGGTGCCGATGGCAGTTTGAATGGTGGTGTTCAGATTTTTCGTGACGTTGATACGCTGCAGGCAAGGGGAATGATTCTCGACTCCATTGCCGATGGCGTGTTTACAGTGGATCTGGAATGGAAGATAACCTATTTCAACAGGGCCGCTGAACAGATTACCGGTGTGCCTGCGGCCGAGGCGATTGGTAAGTCGTGCAGCGAGATTTTTAAGGCCAGCATCTGTGGGAAAAACTGCGCAATTGCCACTTCCATGTGTACCGGGAAACCGGAAACAAATCGTTCCATCACAATAGAAGGCGCCGAAGGAAACAGAGTGCCGGTCAGTATCTGCGCCGCACCCTTGGTAGATGGCCTGGGGAATATTGTCGGCGGTGTGGAATCTATCCGTGATTTGACCTTGATTGCTTCGCTCAAGCGGCAACTTTCCCGTTTTCAGGTTGGAGACCTGATCAGCAAGAGCCCAACCATGCAGCGAATATTCAGTATCCTGCCCGATATTGCCGAAAGTGAAAGTAATGTATTGATTCTTGGCGAAAGCGGCACCGGTAAGGAGTTGATGGCCAAGGCAATTCACGAGAGAAGTGAGCGGAGTAGCAAGCCTTTTGTTGCCGTTAACTGCGGAGCTTTACCGGAAACATTGCTCGAATCGGAACTCTTTGGTTATACCGCCGGCGCCTTTACGGATGCGCGAAATGACCGTAGCGGTCGATTTGCCGCCGCCGAAGAGGGAACGCTGTTCCTTGATGAAATCGGTGATATAGCAATGCCTGTACAAGTGAAGCTTTTACGTGTCTTACAGGAGAGAAAATATGAGCCACTGGGTTCAGCAACCACTTGTGATGCCGATGTCAGAATTATCGCTGCTACCCATCGGGACTTAGAGTCGTTGATGAAAGAAGGGGAGTTCCGAGATGACCTGTATTACAGGTTAAATGTTGTTAGGTTATATATTCCCCCCTTGCGTGAACGCAAAGAAGATATTCCGATTCTCATTGAGCATATCATTGAACGGTTTAACACCGAGCGGCACAAAGATATTGGCGGGGTTGCCGATTCCACCTTGGCGTTGCTGGTCGACTACAAATATCCAGGTAATGTCAGGGAGTTGCAGAATATTCTCGAGTATGCGTTTATTCTCTGTCCGGGGGGGCTGATTCAACCGGAGCACTTGCCGGAGCCCTTTAAAAAGATAAAGGAAAGGGAGATTTCCAATTTTGGGTTTACGTCTCCTCTTACCATGGAAGAGGCTGAAAAACTCGTCATTGAGAGAGCACTGCAGCGCAATAAATGGAAAAAGATGGCGACTTGTCGTGAGTTGAATATCTCAAAGGACACCCTGCGGCGCAAGATACAACGTTATGATCTTCAGAAGCAGGATGTCGTCTCCGGCCTGGAATATTAGCACACCCCATATCCGGCCGCTGAAAAACCGACATCGGGGTTGAGCCTTCATTGTTAGGAAAGGCTCAGCCCTTCGTTTTCGGCATCATTGCAACCTTTCCACCGTCGTTGGCGAGGCTTTTTACGACACCGACAAGGTATAACCGTTACGTTAACGGTAGCGATCAAAGCCTCGGGCGAGCTGTGCCCCTCCTTTTGAAATTACGTAATCCACTCTTAATATCCGGATGGTACAACCGGTAATCTCCCTTAGCATAAGCTTTTTTCTTGCGAAAACCAGTCCCTGCTTTATTGTTGCAGGGGCAGTGGATATTTGTAGCAGGCTATCAAACAACATTCCCGTTTCTGTGGTTCGGTTCGCCGTTGTTTGGCTCAAGAGAGCCTCAAGAATACGTGGTACGCAGACAACTGATTTGATGGGATCGCCGGCAACATGAGAGTGCAAAAGGAGCATTAATCGTTCACAACAATCCTGGCTGTTGGTTGTCCAGCTTGCGAGCTTTTTTTAGTAAGGTTCAAGCGCTTATCCTTATAGCTGCATAAATTTTTCAAGAACACCGTGTAGGAAACGCTCTGGTTGTAACGAGTTGGGGGATGGTCTATTTTTATATACTTCACAAGATGGTGATTCATGGAGTTGGAAATCACCTCAAAATTGAACACGAAGGTCAATGAAAGGTAAACGTAAGCTTTCAAATTACATTTTAGCCGCATTCTTTCTCAATATTTTTGCCATCATGAGCGTTGGCGGGGTCTGTACACTGTTGGTGCGGGAGATGGCCCGCAACAACTATAATCTCAAGATGGAAAGCGAATATGTGTCAAGAATTTACGGAATAAACAATAAGGTCCAGGAAGCGATTTTTCTGGTGCAAAATTCCGTCATCAAACGGGACAGGAAGCTGCTGTCGTATGCGATTTCTATCCTCGATGAACTTGATGACCAGGTGGCCCTGTATAAAGAGGAGGAAAACCAAAGCGAACGATATGGCCTGAAGATGTTTCTCCTTTTTCAGCAAAACGAGGAAAATATACGGGCCATAAAAACAATTGTAAACACATCTTTTGTACATGCGGAGGATTCCAAACCGGTTGATGACGGGAAACTGAAGGAGCTTGAAACCTATGGCTACAGGACGCAGAAACTGGTGGAAAGTATTAACAGGGTACACTTCAAAACCATAGAAAATCTGGTCGGTGAATCAGATGGCAAAATGTATTATATCCTGTTTCTTTACCTTACCTCCTGCGCCATCGGCATTGTTGCCTCTTGTATCGGGTATATTGCCCTTACCCGCTATACAATACTTCCCATCATGAATCTTGCCGAAGCCACGGAAAGGGTTACCCTTGGCGATCTTTCCGTGCGCATGCAGACCGATTCTATGACCGAACTTGGCGCATTATACAGCACGTTTAACATGATGACCCAGAATCTGCAGGAAAACGAAAAGCAGCAGGAGGCCTTTCAACGGGAACTCGAACGGTTGGTCGAAGAACGAACCATGGAATTACAAGCTTCAGAATCCTCCTTGCGTAAAACGCAGAAGGATCTGGTTCGAATGGAAAAAATTGCAACACTTGGGCAGATAGCATCCACTGTCAACCATGAAATAAAGACACCTCTCAACGTCCTCTATATGAACCTTCAACTTCTCAATAAAGAGATCAAGAAGTGCAATGTTGAGGAAGCGGTACAGAAAGAAAAGATGTTGAATATGACGTCGCTGATAAATAACGAAATTGTCAGAATCAACGGAATCATTGAGGAGTTTGTCAAGTATGCCCGTTTCCCCGCCCCTGATTTCAGCAGCAATAGTCTCAATTCCCTTGTTGGAGAAATCGCCGAAATCGTAAACCAGAGTGCCAAAGATGCGAATGTTTCCATCGTAGTGGCAGGAGATGAGAATCTCGAGCCGATCCTGCTTGATGAGAAAAAACTCACCCAGGCCTTACTCAATCTATGCATGAACGCTATCCAGGCCATGCCCGATGGAGGTGTTTTAAAGCTGGAGACAGGAAGAGAAGATGACTACCAAGTGCTCATGGTGTCTGATACCGGTGAGGGGATTGACCCCAAGGATTTGGAGAATATCTTTGAACCGTTTTTTACCAAAAAAGTGCAGGGGATGGGATTCGGTCTGGCAATTGTCCGGCGAATTATCGAAGATCACGGCGGCACGATAACCTGTCAGAGTGAAATGGGGGAATACACGATCTTTACGATATATCTGCCGATAGCTGTCGATTAACACTACTTATAGCGAGAGCGATACGGCTTATTCAAGGTGGTCTATAGTTTTTTACTCAGCAGGCCTGGACAGGCCTCCCATGATGGAAATCCAGATTTTCGTTTGCAATCAAAGCGTACGCAAATGATGGTTGTGGGCGTGCTTAATGGTTTGGCAACAAAGGGTAGGGGAAAGTTCGGCCTGGGTAGAAAGACATTTACTAAAAAATGAACCACAATTCCGACATGTTGTTGGTTGGAAAGGTAGCGATATACAATTATGGAAAAAAATAGAGTGCTTATCGTTGATGATGACAATATGACCCTGCAGACCCTGTCCATGGCTCTGGAGGATGATTACGAAACCTTTACCGCCACCAACGGTCTTAACGCACTGAAGGTTCTTGCAAAGGAGGATGTCGACGTCATCCTTTCGGATCTTGATATGCCGGGGCTCAATGGTATTGAACTCCTGACACGGATCAACGAGATGGAATACCCTGTTCCGGTCATTGTGATAACCGGGCAAGGCACCATTGAAACGGCCGTTGAAGCCATGAAACAGGGGGCCTGTGATTATGTGAGCAAGCCTGTCAATCTGGACAGATTGGCCCTGTTGATTGAAAAAACTTTGGAAAACAAGCGGCTTAAAGAGGAAAATAAGCTGTTGAAACAGCAGATCCTGGAGCATGGGCCGCAACTCGACATCATCGGTCAATCAGAGGCCTTGCATAAGTGCAAGGAACTCGCCCTGCAGGTTGCCTCGACAAAGGCCACCGTTCTTATAGAAGGTGAGTCCGGCACCGGCAAGGAGCTCATTACCAATATCATTCATTACAATAGCCCTGTTGCCCATGGCCCGATTGTCAAGGTCAACTGTTCCGCCTTTTCTGAGGGTGTCCTGGAGTCGGAGTTGTTCGGGCACGAGAAAGGCTCCTTCACCGGAGCCGTTGCAACCAAGAAAGGTCGTTTTGAACTGGCCAACGGCGGTACCCTGTTTCTTGATGAGGTGGGGGAGATGCCGATGTCAATCCAGGTTAAACTTCTTCGTTTTCTCCAGGAGAAGACTTTTGAGCGAGTCGGTGGCACAAAGACCATGAAAGTGGACGTACGGATCATTTCGGCCACCAATAAGAATCTCGGTGAACTGGTGAGTGAAGGTACGTTTCGAGATGACCTCTTTTATCGCTTACGGGTTGTCAAAATAGAGATTCCACCCTTGCGCGAACGCAAGGAAGATCTGGATGATCTCGTTACCGGTTTTATAGATAAATTTACGCAATTACACGGTAAGCCAATAGAGCGTATTGATGATGAAGCCCTTGCTCTCATCAGGGGATATAACTGGCCCGGTAATGTTCGGGAACTGATGAATTGTATTGAAAGCGCTGTGGTTATGGCGCGAGAGGATGTGATCACCGTAGAGGATATTCCCGAATATCTTGCCTACAAATCGGCAGGCGGTGTGGATTCCAAAGAAGGGCTGCTCCATGAACTGGAGAGAAAAGCCATTGTCGACACCTTGAACTCAACAAGAGGTGAAAAGGTGAAAGCCGCTAAAATTCTTGGTATAGGCCTGAGGACGCTGTACAGAAAGATTGAAAAGTATGAGCTTGAAGTTTGAATTCCAGTCCCCATAATACCAAAGCCTCCTGAGTCCTGTTTTGTCATCCTGGCAGAAGGGCATGCCATTTTGGCAAGGAAACATGCCTGTGTTCTGCCTTACTATTTGTTATTGTTGGTTATTTGTAGTTGGCACGATATTCGCTTTAATGAAAGTAAAGAGACAGGATATACGGATCCCAGGCAAGCTACATACCGTCTTACACGATACTTTCAGGAGGTAACGCCATGACAACCACAAGCAAGAGCATCACAAAAAGCAAAACCAGTACCAAAACAAACGTCGACGCCCGGGCAGAAATTTCCAAAGGCGCCTTGGCTACCATGACCGTTGCTGGAGTTATTGTCGGTCTTTGGGCCTTTGCCAGCCTGATCGGTGGAGTAATTGTAGCAGGTGGGCCTATAGCTCTAGTTAAATCCTGGTTCGGCGCCGTGATCGGCATGTAAGAGTTGAGCAAAAGTTTTCCTGAGAGTTAATTCTGATGGACTCGTAAAAAGTCAAAAACGCAGAAGCCTGGATGCCGCGAAGCCTCCAGGCTTTTTTGTGAATATACGACTGGGGACAGGTCTAACCCGTATTTCTCACGAGTAGATTTTGTTGCAGATGCGAGGCGTAGACCATGAAGCCGTAGTGAGCTACTGCGATTGGTCTGTAACGAAGCAGGTGCGGCAAAATATACTCGCCCGAAGGGTGACTCTACAGGTCCAAATTGAAAACAGACTGCTTTTACGAGCTTCATCAATAATCATTCAATATTAACAAGATAACTTTAATTCAAAAAGTGTCATGAGAAATGCGGGTTAATTGTCATAATGACAAAGCCGTGTGTCATTTTGGCAGAGGAGACGGGGCATTTCCTTTTTCTTTATTGATTTTTCGTTGTTTTTTTATTGGCACAGATTTGGCATCTCCTAGCTGCAGTAAAACTGTATCAGGACGTATGGTTTAGGCCAGGAGGAATGTGTCATGAAAGTTGCAGCCAATGAGCGTGTTAAAACTAAGAAAAAAACAAGCATAAATACCTCTGAAGTTGTCCATGCCGAAGTATCCAAAGGCGCGATTCGGGCCTTGACTATTACCGGAGTGTTGGTCGGCTTGTGGGTAGCAGCCTGCGTCGTTGGTGGAATTGTTGTCAGTGGTGGCCTCTTTACGCTGGTCAAGGGATGGTTTGGCGCTGTTAGTGGAGGTTGATAACCAGTATATCTCATTGCAAAATAGATTTTATTGCCCGATTCAAGGGTTACGGAGAAGAAAAAGCGTCTCAATGTGATTGGTCAAGGGCAATGTGTTCAACATATGATGTGTGCACTTGCACCAGAGTGAAAGATTGATTAAAGAATAAATACCTTTACCGAACCGGAGCAGGAACGAAAAGGGACTGTTTCCTTCTTTGCGATTTGGCCGACACAACAGTACCTGGGTACATTGGTATGTATCCGGGTACTGTTGTGTTTGTGGTTGCAAGTACCTCGTTTTCAAACAGGTATGTTTTTTCGGATTAATCAATCCCAATCTGTGTAGATATAAATCGTGATTATCTTTGTCCGTACCATCTTTGTCTTGGTCATTGCCTCCATACTTTTTGGCGGTGTTTACCTCGTGGCCTTGACCGAAAAACGTTTGGTGGAAATCAGTTATAACGACTTCCTGAAAAGCCTGCAGAATAATGAAATTACAGAGGTAAATATAAAGGGTAATGTTGTTACCCTGCAAGACACCTTTGGTCGGCGAGTATCGTCCTATGCGCCTGACATTCCCTCTCTCATGCCGCAGCTCCTTGAAAAAGGAGTGCAGGTCAAAGGGAAACCTGACAGAGCCTCTCTGCTGTGGAATGTAGCGTATATTGCGGTGCCGTTGTTTTTTATCCTGCTGGCCTGGTATTCGATGATGAAGAAGCAGGCCG
>CALZIH010000124.1 GCA_945787305.1 uncultured Desulfobulbaceae bacterium
TTCGGCACCACCCCTACGCCGCAGCCGAGCGCTACCATGGCAATAATCGCCTCGTTGCCCGCCACCTGCGCATAGATATTGGGCACAATCCCCTTTTCCTTAAACCAGTTGTCTGTCCGTTCACGACTGAGTCCGAAGTTGGCAAGGATGACCGGGGTCTTTTCCCAGTCCACATTCTGTCTCTGGTAATGGACTGTTTCCGGAAAGGCAGCCGGGGCAATAAAGACCAGAGGCGTCTCAAGAATTTTAAGAAATGCTATCCGCTCGGGTAACCGTGCAGGCAGAGCCGCCACCGTGATATCGGCCTCACGGTTCTGGAGTTTGTTCAAAGCAAGGGCGGCATCGCCGGTCTGCAGATTGATATGAACATGGGGATGACTGGAACGAAAGTCCTGAAAAATAGCAGGAAGAATCGAATAGGCGGCTGTAACCGAACAATAGAGTGAAACCTCCCCGCTGAGCACAGCTTCCTGGGAGAGCTGCGCATGCAGAACCTCGTAGCGCTGCAATACATCATCGGCATACGACCTGAAGGCCTCACCCGCTGCGGTGAGCGATACCGAACGGTTATCGCGCAGAAACAGTTGCTGGCCCAACTCCTCTTCCAACCTCTGGATAATCCTGGTCAGGGCCGAAGGGGTGACATGACAGGCCCTGCTGGTTTGTCCGAAATGAAGCGAAACCGCCAGATGCTTGAATAGTCGTAAATCTCGTAAATCCACATTTCTCCTTGCGCTTGTTGCGATATTTGCAACATAATATACCAGACAAATCACTTGACGCAACAGAAATCCATGGTACTGTTTCTCCATATAAAATAATCCATTTATGTTCATCAACAGTTAGCAAAAAGGAGACCTCTCATGTCAAATAATTATTTCAACTCCCTTCCCCTGCGTCTGCAGCTTGAAGAGCTTGGTCAATGCCGTTTTATGGATTCCTCTGAATTCGATGGCGTCGAAGCACTGAAAGGCAAAAAAATCGTTGTCGTGGGTTGCGGTGCGCAAGGGTTAAACCAGGGACTCAACCTCCGTGATTCCGGCCTTGATGTTTCCTACACCCTGCGCGATGCTGCTATTGCCGAAAAGCGTCAATCCTGGAAGAATGCCACCGAAAACGGATTTACGGTCGGAACCTATCAGGAGATGCTGCCGGATGCGGATCTCGTCATCAACCTGACCCCGGACAAGCAGCACACCAACGTCATCAATGCTGTAATGCCGCTGATGAAGCAGGGTGCCTGCCTCTCCTACTCGCACGGCTTCAACATTGTTGAAGAGGGCATGCAGATCCGTGACGATATTACCGTGGTCATGGTTGCCCCCAAGTCACCTGGAACCGAAGTACGCGAGGAATATAAGCGCGGTTTTGGTGTTCCTACCCTTATTGCCGTCCATCGTGAAAACGATCCCCAGGGTATTGGCTGGGATGTGGCCAAGGCCTATGCCGCCGGTACCGGTGGCGATCGGGCCGGCTGCCTGCAGTCATCCTTTGTGGCAGAGGTGAAATCCGACCTCATGGGTGAGCAGACCATTCTCTGCGGTATGCTCCAGACCGGTTCTCTGCTCTGTTACAACAAGATGGTGGAACAGGGAATAGATGCCGGATATGCGGTCAAGCTGGTGCAATACGGCTGGGAAACCATCACCGAAGCGCTCAAGCATGGCGGTATCACCAATATGATGGATCGGCTTTCCAACCCGGCAAAAATTCGGGCGGCAGAACTGTGCGAAGAGATGAAAGAGATCCTGACCCCGCTTTTTCACAAGCACATGGACGACATCATGTCCGGGCACTTCTCCAGTACCATGATGGAAGACTGGGCAAACGACGATGCCAACCTCCTGGGATGGCGCGCAGCAACCGCAGAAACCGATTTCGAAAAAATCGATGCCGCCGATGTGGAGATTTCCGAGCAGGAGTATTTCGACAAAGGGATTCTCATGGTGGCCATGATCAAGGCCGGAGTGGAACTTGCTTTCGACACCATGGTCTCCGCGGGCATCAAAGAAGAATCGGCTTACTACGAATCTCTGCACGAGGTGCCGTTGATTGCCAACCTTATCTCACGGAAAAAACTCTACGAGATGAACGTCGTCATCTCCGATACCGCAGAATACGGCTGCTACCTGTTCAACCACGCAGCCTACCCGCTACTTCAGGACTTCATGAAAACAGTGAATACCGATGTTATAGGAAAGGGTCTTGAGCTGAAAGACAATGGCGTCAGCAATGTTGAACTCATCGAGTGCAATGAGTCCATCCGTTATACAGGTGTTGAGATCATCGGCGAAGAACTGCGTTCGTATATGGGCGCGATGAAGCCGATCATTTAACGTAGGTCAATGAGCTCCGGTCGACATTTTTTTTCGACCGGAGTCATGGGGCAGCAAATGTAATTATTAGATGAGCGGCACACGGGCCGGACCCGGGTGCCGCTCCTTTTTTTGAATCCCTTTATTTAACTGCAGCCAGCGCAGCATCGTAATTGGGTTCCTCTGCTATTTCCGGCACGATTTCTTTATAGCTGACTACGCCGTTTTCGTCGACCGCGAAGATGGCACGACAGGTGACACCGGCAATGGGGCCGTCGGCAATAAGTACGCCGTAAGCGTTGGCGAAATCCTTATTGCGGAAATCTGAGGCAACAGTCAGGTTTTTAATCCCTTCGGTTGAACAGAATCGACCGCCGGCAAAGGGGAGGTCCATGGACACGACGGTAACCTCAACGCCGTCAACCGCAGCCGCTTCGGTGTTGAAGCGACGGGTTTCAGTTGCACAAACCGGGGTATCCAGTGAAGGCACAACCACAAGCAATTGCTTGCCCCCCTTGGCCCCGCCAACCGTTACATCGGCCAGCCCATCAGCGTTTACAAGTGTTACTTCCGGTGCCTTATCACCGACATTTACCTCGTTACCTGCCAGATTAACGGTGTTTCCCTGAAGCATAGTTGTTGCCATAGAAGACTCCTTTAGTTAATTCTCTAGATTAAAGCTGGGCATTGTCCTGGTACAAATACCCTACCCCTTGCACGGAACCAGAATTGACTCTCGCGCAGGCTTGTTGCTACCACCTCTTTTTTGATAACGTTTACCAATATAACGTTCCAACCTTTACCTGTCAAGCACTTGTATCCTCCTCTTAGGGTGCAGTGAGCTTACCATTTTTCCAGTTACGCAAATTGAAATAATCGGGAAGGGGCAGGGTTACATCCAGGTTAAACTCACCTATAACTACACGACGGGAAAAAAGCAGCATGGGCCCTGATCCGCCATGTCCATATTTTCCATCTCCAACAATGGGATGGTTACGCCTGGCAAGCTGCACCCGAAGCTGGTGGGTTCTCCCGGTCAGAAGGCGGGCATCGAGGAGTGTTGTCTCATCTTGTCGCTGGGCAACGGAAAAAAAGCTGACCGATTTTTTTCCGCCGTCTTGCACATTTTCATGTTCCCGGACACGATCGTCCTCCTTTTTCAGGTACGAGGTTAAGGTAAACTGATCTTCGGCAACAAGCCCCTCAACGACAATTGCATAATACTTTGCTATCGCCTGGTTCCAGAACAGTTCGGATAATCTTCTCGAAGTCTTGATATTTTTTGAACCGATAACCAGCCCGGATGTCGCCTTGTCTATTCTGTTGACGAAGGTAAAGTGTGGATTGCTCACATACGACTGCACCATTTCGGCAAGACCGTATGCATGACCGCTGCCCCGATGCATTACCAGGCCTGGAGGTTTATTACAGAGAAGAATATTTTCATCTTCATAGGCGATGCAGGCCGCGACCATTTTTCTTTCATCCGGCGACAAAAGAACTTGAGCCTTTTGCGGAGAGGGAGGGGCGGCAATGTTGACCTCAACCGTATCGCCCTCCTGGAGACGATAATTTGGTTTTCTTTTCCTTCCATTGACCCTGATACGTCCTTTACGAATCAGACCAAAGATACCGGCCAGGGCGATTTCTCGGTATCGGTTTCGGATAAAGCGATCCAGGCGGGTATTATGGTAATCCGGGTCAATTATAAAATTCACAAGAGAAGGTGCTCCATACTCGTGATATTCAGAACAGGGTAGCAGGTAGTATGTATGCGCTTGAACATTGCTACTCTTTACGAACACCGGGCTGAAAAAAACGCAGCCGGTTGGCATTGCTGACCACGGTCACCGAAGAAAGGGCCATGGCTGCGGAGGCAAACATCGGATGCAGGAGCCAGCCGGTAAAAGGAAAAAATATACCGGCCGCAAGGGGGATGCCGGTGGTATTATACACAAAGGCGCCAAAAAGATTCTGCTTGATGTTTCTGATGGTTGCCGTGGAAATCTCAATGGCCACGGACACATGGGCCAGCGAGTCACCGGCCAGGGTGATGTCGGCATTGTCGATGGCCACATCGGTACCGGAGCCAATGGCAAAACCGGTATCGGCCTGGGCAAGGGCCGGGGCGTCGTTGACTCCGTCGCCAACCATTCCGACCTTGTGCCCCTGCTCCTGCAGCGCCTTGATTACAGCCAGTTTTTCTTCAGGCAATACCTCACTATGCACCTCTTGAATGCCCAGCTCCCGAGCCACCGATTCGGCGGTTGCCCGATTATCACCGGTGCACATAACCACGTTCACGCCCAGCTTCTGCAAGGCCTTGACCGCAGCCGCCGAATCAGAACGGATCGGGTCACGCAGAACCAGGAGTCCCAACACCTGTTGATCATCGGCAAGCCAGATGGGTGTGGCACCGGCGGCGGCCAGGCTGGTGGCCTTTTCAGCAAGATCCTCGGGCAACGGGATATTCCGTTCGCTCAAAAAGAGGTGATTACCGAGCAAATAGAGCCCTCCTTCCACGTTGGCCTGTACTCCCCGACCGGAAACAGCCTTGAACTGTTCCACCTGCAGCGGCTTACCACCCTCGTGCTCCAGGGCACCAAGAACAGCCTCAGCCAAAGGGTGTTCGGAGCCACTTTCCAGGCTTGCCGCCAGTTGCAGGACCCGCTCGGAATTCTGATCGGCATGGGGAATGATTTCCGCTACCGTCGGCGAGCCCTGCGTCAGGGTACCGGTCTTATCCACCACCACATGGGTCAAGGTCGAGGCAGTCTGCAATCCATCGGAATTCTTAATCAGCACATTAAGTTGCGCGGCGCGGCTGGTTCCGACCATTATGGCGATAGGTGTTGCCAGGCCCAGTGAACAGGGACAGGCAATAACCAAAACAGCAATGGCCGCTGTCAGGGCATAGGCTAATTTCGGTTCCTGGGCAACAACAAGCCAGACTATAAAGGTGAGTATCGCAATACCAATAACCGTCGGCACAAAAATGGACGAAACCTTATCCGCCAGTTTGCCGATTGGCGGCTTGCTCAACTGTGCCTTTTTAACCATGGCAATGATGTGGGAAAGTGTCGTATCCTCTCCCAGACGAGTAACCTCCATAATGAAAGAACCCGCCTTATTCATGGTGCCCCCGGTGAGTGAATCGCCGGCAACCTTTTTCACCGGTAACGGTTCACCGGTCAGCATGGATTCATCGACGCTTGAGCCCCCTTCAACAAGGGTTCCGTCTATGGGTACACGCTCTCCCGGACGCACCCGAAGCGTATCCCCCATGTGCAACAGTGATACCGGGATCTCCACCTCGCGCTCTCCCTTGACAACCCGGCCAATTTTGGCCCGTAAACCAACCAGGGAACCAATGGCCTCACTGGTTGTCCTCTTGGCCCGGATTTCCAGGGCATGGCCAAATTGAAGAAAGGCGAGAATCATTACGGAAGCATCCAGATAGAGATGACTATCCCTGCCGGGAATAAATTCGGGGACCAGAATAACCATCACCGAAGACAACCAGGCCGCTGCGGTACCCAGAGCAACCAGGGTATCCATATTGGAAGTCCCGTGCCGCGCCTGTTTCCAGGCGGTCAGGTAATAACTTTTTCCGGCAAAGTACATGGTCGCAAGACAAACCAGGGCCGTGGTTAGCCAGAACAGGCGGTGCCCGACCAGGGGCGGAAACAGGCCCGACATCTGCCCGGCCATGACACCAAACCCGACACCGGCCGCCAAGGCGGCACGCTGCCAGGAACGCCTGATTTCCAAACCAGTGGCCTCTTCTTCCTCGGTATAGGCGTCCAAAAGGGATTCTTCCACCCGCACCTGTATACCTTTATCGGCTAAATCAAAGACGACATCAGCCGGGTGCATATCGGTGGTTACCTTGAACTTATCAGCGGAGATTTCAACTTCCGCCCCTGTCAAATGCTTCTTTAATACATCGGCAACGGTCATCACCTTGTCCGTGCCTGTTTCAAGCAGGGCAAGATAAAAGGTGCCGGTTATCTTGCTATCAGAAAGCCGAGCTTCATAGCCCTGATTGACAATTGCATTGACGACCTCCTGCGGATCGCCGCCCTCCACCAATGCCTTTTTCTCTATCAGATTGACAACCGCATTCCGCACCCCGGCAACACTGCGGATCGCTTTTTCCACATTGGCCACACAGGCGGAACAGGTCATATCTGCGACATCCACTTGATAACTATCCGTTCCTTGTGCCTCCTGTCCCTGGCCTTTCGGCAGGGAAGCAGCATAGCCCTGGTCAAGAATCGCCGCCACCACCTGTTCAGGATCACCTCCCCGCACAATGGCTTCTTTTGCGACCAGATTGACTGCAGCATCAACAACACCATCCACCGACCGGATGGCCTTTTCCACGTTGGCCACACAGGCGGAGCAGGTCATGTCCGTCACTGGAACCACATACTGGGCAACAACCGGAGACGATTCCTCAGCTCTTTCCACCCCATCGACTGATTCAGCAAGCTCACAGCTCTGAGGAGTTTGATGATGGGAAGCGGCCGGATAGCCTGCTTCGGTAATGGCGTTGATCACTTCATGCGGTGCCCCGCCGGTGACGGTCACCTTGTTGTTCTCAAGATCGACCACGGCCTCGGACACTCCGTCGACGGATTCGGCAGCCGTCTGCACAGCCTGAACACAATGTTCACAGTTCATGTCCTCAACGGTGAGTATATACTGGGGGGGAGCCGTTACCGTTTTATTTGTCATGGATTTCACAGGCCAGGTGTTTTATATTTTCTCATACGTCTATTGTAAAACAGGTAAGCATATTACGTTAAATTGCACATACATTGTAGTACAATTTAAACATACTTCATTGAATCAGCCTTTCTCTCCGAGCGGTGCTAAAACATTCAACAACCCGGCGGGAAAGGTGAGAGGAAAAACAGGATGACATTTCATTGCAAGAACTACGATATAGAAAAAGATAACTGCAACAAGCTGAAAGGAGAGTGCGTTCCGGCCCGCAAGGGATGCGTGCTGGAAGGCCGTATGGTCGTCAGCGAGGAACTGGAAGAAAAGATACGCAAAGTCGACGAAGAAACTGCCCGACGCCGCAAAAAAAAATAGCGCCTGCTACATGTCCCTCTTGTCCATTATTTCCCGTCACCACCAACAGGCTTGCGCAACTTTTCAGGCTCAAGAATCTTCATAGGGGAGCCGAGAGTTTTCTTCATGATTTCCTTCAATCCATGCCCTATGGCTGACGGTGCCAAGGGAAGCACCCGGACATCATCAAGCGTCCCCTTGACGCTGAGCGGTATGGTTACCACGGTTTGAAAAACATCGCCGATCAATGGGATCCAGCCAAGAACTGTATCCACGCTTTTCTGGGGTGCTACCAGCAGCGTAAAATCGATCTGCTCCTGAAGGATATCGATTTCGCCAATTCCAGTAATTGTCATGTCGTGGCCATCAAAGCGAATATCCTCATATCGAAGTGTTCCGTTCTCCAATGCAATTTGTGCTTGAAACTGTTTAAACTCCAAACCGTTATCAGTCATCTGCTCTTCAGTTATTTGATCAGTCAACAACTTGTTTATATTGAGAAATTTTACAACATTGAGCAAGATGACGTCATAGTAGATATGCCCATCAGCAATGTTGAAATCAAAATGACCGGATGACGTTTTGAGCAGGTCTTTTGCTTTGCCGCTGCCCCCGACGCTTCCGTTGAGATCAACTATGCCATCGGCTTCAATTTTTTGTCTCGCAAAACAATCAAGATTAACTTGTAGCTGCTGTCCCCGGGCCTCGGGCTCAATATGGAACT
>CALZIH010000125.1 GCA_945787305.1 uncultured Desulfobulbaceae bacterium
TGCCTCGGAGTCTGAGCTTGCCTCGAACGAGAATCCTAATTTTTCAAGGCACCCTACAGTCTTTGCAGGTAAGGATGTGGCATGTGTGTATCATTCCTGGTAAACTGCTTGAAAGATAGTATGAAATGACGGTCCACATATTCCTGAATGTAAGGCAGCGGGAGATCATCATGAAAAAGAGTATTGTCGTCTTGGTGGTTGTTTTGTTATCCGCCTGTGCCACCATGCCCAAGTCATGGCAACACGATTCGGCCAGCAGGGACCGGTATCAGGCCGATCAGGCAGATTGCATGGCCATGGCCAATAGTGCCAAAACCGGCACCATCGCTGGTGCAGCCCATGAAATCGACGCTATCTATGAGAGCTGCATGAGGGGGAAAGGGTATTATCGGTAATATTTTTCTCGATATTTTAGCTTCCATCCAGTGTAAGACATACTTCACCCATATCACCCATTCGGGTGTAATGATTCGACGCGTTGGGTAACGATTACAAGGTGTCTTGATGAATACATATGTCAGAACTTATTTTTTGCTTTTCCTGCTGCACTGCCTGATCAGTGGTTGTGCATCCGGTCCGATCGATTATCCCCGTAACTACAGCGAAGTCATCACCAATACACAAGAGACCTCATTAGGACGAGCCGTTACGCAATGGCATAACGAACATCCGGGTGTCTCTGGCTTTTATCCATTAATCAGCGGCAATGATGCGTTAGGGGCAAGACTGGCCCTGATTGATTTGGCCGAGAGCAGTATTGATGCCCAGTACTTCCTGATGAAGAACGATATGGCTGGTTTGGTCTTCGTGGGTAAATTGCTTGAAGCTGCGGACCGCGGCGTTCGTGTACGTTTTCTTCTCGATGATATATTTACCAGCATAGATGATGAAACCTTTCTGGTCATTGATCAACATCCCAATATCGAAATGCGATTGTTTAATCCCATTGGCCGAACAGGTTCATTGCTCCTTAATTTTTTAGGAGACTTTGATCGTGCTAATCGTCGCATGCACAACAAGTCCTTCACGGTCGATAACCAGATAAGTATCGTCGGTGGGCGCAATATTGCCGACGAATATTTTGAGCTCAAGAAAGGCTCTGAATTCAGGGATCTGGATGTTATCGGGCTCGGACCTGTTGCTGGCGATATTGCACAAACCTTTGATCGATTCTGGAATCATGCCTTATCGGTGCCCGTTGAGGCGTTCAATTCCAGCAGGAAGAAGCGTGATCTTGCTGCTTTTCGAGCTGATTTTTCAGAAGAGTTACGGCGGGAGGCAATGTCGGCTTATGATCGGGCAATTGCATCGGAGCTGATTCAGGATCTGTTTAATGATCGTATTGCGTTGTTTCCGGCAAAGACCGAAGTCATCACCGATGACCCGGAGAAGTTACTGAACAAGGTGTCTGCCGATCATCAAGTGCTGGTTACGCGCATGGGTGAAGTGATTGCGAACGCCGACAAAGAAGTCATCGTCGTTACCCCGTATCTGATCCCCGGCAAAGATGGTATTTCGTTTTGGGATTACCTGACGGATAGAGGTGTGCGGGTAATTATACTGACCAATTCGCTGGCCTCGAATAATCACATTCCGGTACATGGCGCCTATGCAGGCTATCGACATGACCTCATTCGTGCGGGAGTGGAATTGTATGAGATGCGTGTCAATGCTACAGCTTTGCCAAAGGGTACGGATGAAGAAGCCTATGAATCTGTTACCCTGCACACCAAAGCGATTATGGTGGACAGGCGATACCTATTTATAGGGTCATTAAATCTTGATCCGCGTTCGATTGATATCAATACCGAGATGGGAGTTTTGATTGATTCTTCGGGCATGGCAGAACGTGTTGTCGAGCCCTTTCTGGACAAATTGCCCCAGCAGGCTTACCGGGTTGTGGAGAATCAAAACGGCAGCCTACGCTGGTATGGGAATATTGACGGTGAAGAGGTTGTTGAGGAGAGTGAACCACAGGCCGGATCATGGCGGCGTTTTAAAGCGTTTATATCCAGAATTCTTCCAGAAAGCCAGCTATAGCGATTGTAAGCTCTTGTTTAATACATGTTCGGCAATGCGATTGGAGAGTTACAATTTGCCCTAGTGTCACGTCAACGATGAAATGGCGTAATATTGCGCTGGGATTTGTTGTTCCTGTTAGGCACGACTTGGGAAGCATAGTGAACTATGTGACTCAAGTCGAAACAACACAGGTACGAAAAAGGGCAAGCAGGTAGCGTAGACTCCGAGATGCGTCAGAGCAGCGTTGACGTGACACTAGTCGATGGTCTCTAAAGGTGGAGGCGAATCGGTTGCTTTTTGCTTGACGGGCGCGGGAGCAGTATCAATCGGTCCGAAAAGCTCGAATTCTCCTGTAGGGGGAACAGGTTTTTCAGGTGCTGCGGCTACCGGTGCCTTCTTTTTGTTAACAGGGGCCACTGGTGCAAGATAGCTTTTGGGCAGCGGCTCGTGAGTTGTCATCAGGTCTTCGGGGATGAGAATAGAATCGCCGATTTTGATTCGTTTGGGGTCAATTGATGGGTTGGCTTCAAGTATGCGTAGCCAGTTTTTATCTGAACCTGTATACCACCGGGAAATCCTGCTGAGATTCTCCCCCGGCCATTTAATTGTGTGGGTATAGTATGTTCCTTTAGGTGCCACCGGGGAAGGGCGTTGCTCTGTTTGAGCCCCTCGCGGCTTGTCTTGCGGAGTGATCTGGCTGCAACCGAAGGACCCCAATATACTGCAAACCAATGCACTGCTGACTGCTGCCATTCTGATCTCTTTCATTATCGGGTCTCCTCCGTTATCCCCAGGAGCTGCTTTAAATAGTTCTGAGCTTTTTGATTTTCCGGCCTGAGTTTCACCGCCGCCTGCACATTTGCCAGGCTCTCTTCAGTTTTACCCAGTCTTTGCTGTGTAATGGCAAGATTAAAAAGCGCTTTGTCCAGATATGTGGGTTGTAACTCAACGACACGCGTAAAGAGTTTCTCTGCATCTACATACATGCCGGTTGTTGCGAAAATGAACGCGAGGTTGAAAAAAGCGTCAGGTAGTTCCGGGTTCAAAGAAATGGCATTTCGGTAGGCATCGATCGCCAACGGGTAGTCTTTGGAACGAGTGTAAATTTTGCCCAGACTTACATGCGCTTCAATGTTTTTGGGATCTATTTCAACGGCTTTTTTGAGCAAGGTTTCGGCTTCGCCAGGCGAGGCTGCCAAAAGCTGTTTTGACCGGCCGACAAGAGCTCTCGAATAGAGCTCTCTGGTCGTTTGATCGTTTTCGGTAACTCGGTTCCGGTCGGCTTCAAACAGATCAATCGCAACCTGAAAATTTTGCTGTTCCAGCGCCAAGGATGCCAACTCACTGGTTGTCGGTTGAGGAACTTTGGCAGGCTCTGGGGTTGGATTTTCGATTGCTTGAGTTGGTGGCGTCGTTAATTGCCCCTCCTTCGGGGAGGATTCCTGGTCAAGGGCGTTTTCGCTCCGAAGAGTCCCGACAGCAACAACTACCGGTTTTGAAGCAGCATCTTCTTTATCCGGTGCCATGGGTGAACCCTGTTTGAAATTGTCCGGCATTTCTTTGACGGGGACCGGCTGCGTTTCATTGCGCGGTTGTTGAACCGTTATCGAAGTATCCTTGCCAATCG
This sequence comes from uncultured Desulfobulbaceae bacterium, assembly GCA_945787305.1. Lineage (GTDB taxonomy): Bacteria > Desulfobacterota > Desulfobulbia > Desulfobulbales > Desulfobulbaceae > DRLX01. The sequence goes on from CALZIH010000125.1 coordinate 3,650, forward strand.
GCTCCTCGGATTTGTCATCAGCTTCATCCCGCTCAAGCGTTGCCGGAGGGCCATTACTGACAGGTGACATGGTATACATGCTTATCCCTATGGCAACGACGATAATGGCAAAAAGTCCACTCAACCAGATCGGTTTCGATCGGAGCACTTTGGTCAGGATATTCGATGTTATCGGATCGAGAAATTTGACCTCCCGAATGCATTCCACAATGATAGGAGGGTCTATCACTTGCTGTTCCTTGACATATCCGGTCAGCATTGCATGGTCACAGAGTATATTTATGAGACGTGGATAGCCGCGCGTAAACTTTTGGATCTTGTGGATTGCAGCAGGTGTAAACAACAATTCATTAATACCGGCAACTTTCAAGCGATGTTCCACATATTCCGATGTCTCATCTTCGGAAAAGGGCTCAATGTCATAAAAAAGCGTAATCCTCTGGCGGAGTGCACGGCACTGCGAGCTTAGAATGACTTCTTTTAATTCGTTTTGACCGACCAGGAAGATATTGATGAGTTGAGTGCCTCCCTCTTCCATATTGGACAGAAGGCGAATTTCCTCCAGCATTTGCCCTGAAAGGCGATGGGCCTCATCAACGACCAGAAGAACAACCTTGCCGTCAGCATGCGATTTTTGGATAAACTTTTTTAAAAATAATAAAAAATCGGCCTTGCTGTTGATTTCGGCTAACGGGTCGTAAGCTTTCGCGACTTGCTTAAAAAAATCGACGGTATCAAGAGTGGGGTTGTTGATGTTTGCAACGAGCAGGTCGTCGCCTGATGATTCAATGAGCGCATTGACCAACGTTGTTTTGCCGGTCCCGATGTCTCCTGTCAACACCACAAAACCGTTGGCTTTCAGTAGTCCGTATTTGAGAGTGGCCAGGGCTTCCTGATGTTTTTCTCCTTGCCAGAGAAACCGTGGATCAGTGCTGATACTAAAGGGCCTTTCCGATAAGTTGTAATACGAAAGGTACATTACAGTCTTTCCCCAGGTGAGGTGCTTGTCAAGTGATGTGTGAAATGCATAGGTTCCTGACGGCTAGGGCATTAAAAAAAATATTCTTGATTAGGGTAAACCAAAATTAAATAAACACTACCCTGTTTGTTCGGTAAAAACAAGGTATTGGGATAGCGTAGCCTAATATATCAAGTAAGACAGATAAAAAAGCAATCTACGAAATATTATCTTCGGACATGTTACCTGAATTTAGGCAGGAAGCTTTCAGGTTCAGGTATTCAGAGCCGCTGATTGTGGATGTAAACGACAAGGGTGCAGGGTGAACGGTGAAATGCGTATTTGCACCGCCATAATGAAACGAATCATATAGGTGCTGAGAAAATACACAAGATGTGTTACCAAATACTTGTATTTGATCGATGATTTGTAAAAACATTCGTGATTAGCACTGAAACTCAGCCAACCTTAAAGCAAACACTGTAATGCATTGATAATTGTCAGTGTCGTAAAAAAACCTCGCCACCGACGGCGGATAGGTTGCGACTCATTGTTTTTCCGTACTGTGCAATTTGCGTTTTTGACTTTTTACGAGATCATCATAATTCAGAGAATGTTTTCTACCAGAAAGTCACCATACAAGGCGGGAATCCAGAGCAGTTGGACAGGCCGCCTAGATTCCCGCCTACGCGGGAATGACGAGCAAAAAGGCTGAGTTTCGATGGTAATCACAAAAAAATATTTGATAAAAGGCAAACCGAATTATTTTTCAAGGAGACAAAAGCAATGAGAACATCTTTGAAATTAAGACCCATTCTTTCAATCTGCTTTCTTGTCGTCTGCCTAGCCGGTTTAACCTTTGCTTCGGTTACCGGATCTCCCCCTGCAGGCAATTCGGAGTTTCCACCCAGCCTGGAGAGCTATCATGATGCTGACGTGGAAAGTATTGCCGCAATTCTCAAAAACCGTATCAAACAGGAACCTTTTAATCTGGTCGCCAGCCTTCTTTTTCTCGGTGCCATTGTGCACACGTTCCTGACCAGTAAATTTTTGACCATTGCCCATAAATGGGAAGAAGAACATCGGCAAAAAATAGAGCGCGGCCTTGCCCCTAAGCATTCTGTAAATATTTTGGCCAGGGTCTACCATTTTCTTGGTGAAGTGGAAGTCGTTTTCGGCCTCTGGGCTATTGCCCTGGGAATGTCCATTTTCTTTTTCTATGACTGGCATACTGTTGTCAACTATATCAATCACAAGGTTAATTTTACCGAGGCCATGTTTGTTGTGGTGATAATGATCCTTGCATCAACCCGACCGATTTTGAAACTGGCAGAAATGCTGATGTGGAGGATTGCTAACGTAATGGGCGGATCTCTTGCCGCTTGGTGGTTCACTATATTGACCATCGGCCCTTTACTGGGAAGCCTGATAACCGAACCCGCGGCCATGACTATTTCCGCATTATTACTCGCCCACAAGCTGTATGAGCTGGAACCCGGCGTGAAGTTCAAATATGGCACCATCGGCCTGTTATTTGTGAATATTTCAGTGGGGGGAACACTAACGCATTTTGCAGCACCACCGGTATTGATGGTGGCTGGCCCCTGGAACTGGGGAACGGGCCATATGGTTACTCATTTTGGCTGGAAGGCCGTTGTCGCCATAGTCATATCCAATGGAATATACTTTCTTGTCTTTCGCAATGAGCTTGCAAGGCTGCAGGAGCAATACGCTCTCAAAAACTTAAAAGATGAGATCCAAAACACCTATCTATCGCATAGAGACCTGGAGAAAGAGCTTGATAGGGCAATTATCGCCGTGGATACCGATTCCGAGTTTTTAGATTCCCTGCGCAAACAAATGGATGATAAAGCCGATGAGATCAAAGCAGAGGTGGCTCAGCAATTGACAGAGCGCCACCAGCAGACGCTTCTTGATAAAGGCATAGATATGTCACTGGTCAGAGAAGCTTTTGAACAGCGGTTCGAGGAAATTAAGATCCTACGTATGCGAGAGGGGTTTCCCCGGCTGCTGCATGAGGATCAACGACCCGATTACCGTGATCCGCAATGGGACACACGTGACGATCCTGTCCCGGCATGGATTATCCTGATCCATGTCTGTTTTATGGCGTGGACTATTGTTAATGCCCATCACCCGGCATTTTTTATTTCCGGCCTACTGTTTTTTGTCGGATTTGCCCATGTCACTGCACCATATCAGAATATTCTGGACCTCAAGCCACCACTGCTCGTTGGTTTTTTTCTGGCCGGTCTGGTTATACACGGTGGTGTGCAGGCATGGTGGATAGCACCGGTACTCGGCAGTCTCAAAGAGGTTCCTTTAATGATAGCTGCGACGTGTTTGACCGCCTTCAACGATAATGCGGCAATCACCTTCTTGAGTACCCTGGTGCCGGGGTTCACCGATGAACTCAAGTATGCGGTCGTAGCCGGAGCTGTCAGCGGTGGCGGACTTACTGTTATAGCCAACGCTCCCAATCCTGCAGGTCAGTCTCTGCTCAAAAAATATTTTGATAATGGTGTATCACCTGCCGGTCTTCTGGTAGCGGCCCTTGTGCCGACTGTGGTTGTCTTGTTGAGTTTCTTTCTTTTTAGGGCATAAATCAAAGTCTTATTCCCGGCGCCATCCTTTGTTTTGAGGCAGGCAATAAACCTGAGACCAGGTGTCACTTCATTTCAGGTTAAGGTCAGTATCTCTCCCTTTTGCCTGCCTGCGTACAGGGCAAAGAGAATCGTTAAAGCCGCTCTGCTGTTGTTCTAATTGTCCAAGTAGGATACCATTTTCGTTCTTCTTCTTCCTGTGCTTGCATCCTTGGTCTTGACGTGATACTTAGGGCCAAGTTTCTCATTGCAGTTATTGCATCTCTTTTGGTGTTCTGGACTATCTTTCCTGCATTTACAGCACCTTGCGTAGATTGCTATAGTTCCTCCCGTGGAAATTCTGTGGAAACTATGGAGGGTTTAGGAGTTGTGAATTGCTCCTTTGATAGGAATAGTAGGGAAGCTGGAGAAGCTGAGGTGATGTCTTTATGGGTGTTCTAACTCTTTGGATTCACTATTCAAGCAATGAGAGTTGATTTCTGCAGGTTTCCCAGGTATTATATCGCACGCAAGTGCGCCAGTAGCTCAGCTGGATAGAGCAACGGCCTTCTAAGCCGTAGGTCGCAGGTTCGAATCCTGCCTGGCGTGCCAAGATTTAGCCAATAAAAGCAGACATTTTTTCTGATTTTATTGGCTTTTTTTGTGTCTGGGTTTGTTGTGGATTCGCGACAATATTCGGGGGATTATGGGGAGGTTTTGGCGGCGAGTGGTAAAAAAAATGGCAAATGAAGGTCTTGGTTGGCATCTATCTTACGGGCATATTAATGTTCATCAACTTCTGAACTCCATTGCCTTTCTTATAAA
>CALZIH010000126.1 GCA_945787305.1 uncultured Desulfobulbaceae bacterium
TTTGGGAAAAACCACCAGCGACTCTTTCGCCATAACAACACGACATTATACATATTATTACAAACCGCAACCAATATCACCCCACCCGTGCTCACTGTTGCATGCAAACCATAAATCTTGCAACTTTTGGATACCCAAGGTATAAATGCGCCACAAGTGCAAACAGCAACACATAACGCAATCTCTCTTAACAACTCTTATTTCACAAATACGTTATGAATGAGAATACATTCCATATCATCATCACCGGTGAGTCCGGTTGCGGGCGTACGCTGCTGGTGAAGAAAAAAAGTCTGCGCACAGTATTGGTGTCTGCTGTACTGCTGATACTTCTGCTTTGTATCGGAACCGTCGCGGGACTGCATCAGCGGAAGGATCTTCTTGCCCTTGAGCAACAGATCGCAAGCCTCACCCTCTCCATTGACGGTGAAGGAACCGACGCAGTGAGCCAACTCTCAAACGCATTGACTGAAGCCAGGAACGAACTCACCAGAGTAGAACTTGAAAAAATCCAGCTAGCCAAAAGATACGAAGAAGAAGTTGACCAGCTCAAACAAAATCAAACCGAGCTGTTTGAAGGCAGTATCAGTCGCCTCGACGAACGAAGCAAGATCATCAAAACGATGATGGATCAGATCGGTGTCAAGATCGAAGTCGAAGAGGACCCCAACCACAGCGGCGGCCTTTATGTTGATCCTGATTCCATGCTGTCGGATAAGCTGATTGACAAAACAGACCGTTACCTTGAACTGGTAAAAAAACTTCCCTTGGGTCGCCCCATCAATACAAAAATCAGCTCAAGATACGGACGCCGCTCAGACCCCCTCAACCATAAAAAAGCTTTTCATTTCGGTGTTGATTTCAAGGGCCGCACCGGTGACAAGGTCGCGGCAACCGGCGATGCGGTTGTCAAGGTGTCGTCTTACAACAAAGGAATGGGTAAATATGTCATTTTAAAACATGTCAACGGTTATGAAACACTGTATGCTCATATGAGCAAGCGGCTGGTCAAACGTGGCCAAAAAGTAACCCGTGGTCAGGCTATCGGCTTGGTCGGCAATACAGGTCGCAGTACCGGTTCCCACCTGCACTATGAAGTGCATTACCGAAACAAAACTGTTAACCCCATGAAATTCATGCAGGTTTCCAAACTTCTTTCCAGCAAATAAAAGATATCTAGTAGAGTTATGGCTATTTTCAACAAAAAGGACGAGCTTGAGCAGGAGGCCAGTAGAGTTTCAAAAGAGGCTATTTCCTGTATTATCTCCGAGGAAATGCATATTACCGGGGAGATACGATTCAAAGGGAAGGCACGCATCGACGGGACCGTCGAGGGAAATGTTCATGGAGAATATCTGGTTCTCAGTGAAAGCGGTCGGATCAACGGCGATCTGCAGCTTGGCGCCCTGATATGTCACGGGGCCATCAAGGGAACCGTCACATCCAAACTGGTAACCGCCCACAGTACGGCGGCCATCCAGGGTAAACTGACAGCAGGAAGCCTGACTGTGGAGCCCGGAGCTATCCTGGAAGGCGAGATCCAAGCCTCTAACAAACAAAAAGAACTCAACAACCGATTCCAGCCGGCAACAGCGACATTGGCAAAGGAACAGACAAAAGAAAAAGTAACGGACAAGTGAGCCGGTAATTCGTTACTTACCGATACAAAATTCAGAAAAAATCTTATCGAGCACATCGTCAGGCGTTGTTAAGCCAACGATATCACTCAAGCTCTCTAAAGCCACCTGCAGGTCAACAGCCAACAGATCCGCAGGTGCCTGCTCCGTAAATGCAACTTGCAGGCGTTTACAGGCGGCAAGCGCAGCATTAAGTATTGCCTTATGGCGTACATTAGGTGCACAGGAAAGCTGCTCCTGTAACCCCTCACGAACGGCAACCTTATTATAAATCTCCTCCTGCAGGAGATCTAACCCATCTCTTTTGCGGGCCGATATGGGCACAGGAACCAAGGGATCAAACACCTCTGCCAGCCGGGCCAGATCTTCAGAATCAACCAAGTCTATCTTGTTGAAAACAACAAGGTGACTCTGCCCTTTAACAGATTCGTACAGCGCCAGGTCCTGCTCCGTCACCCCCACAGAAGCATCAATAAGGAAAAGAACAAGATCGGCCTCCGCCAATTTCTTCCTGGCTCGTTCAATACCCAATTCTTCCACCAGGTCATCATGGGCTCGAATGCCTGCGGTGTCAACAAGATGAACAGGAACACCATGAATGGAAATCATCTCCTCAATGGTGTCGCGGGTCGTGCCGGGAACACTTGTGACCAAGGCCCGATCCTCCTGTAGCAATCCGTTCAAAAGGCTGGACTTCCCGACATTGGGCCGACCGGCAATGACCACATGCACGCCTTCCCGTATTATCCGCCCTTGGTCGGCAAGGCTGAGCAACTGCTGAATCGGCCCAACAACCTGTTGCTCCAACTGGACGACCAATTGACGGCTATCAAGAATTTCAACATCATCATCGGGGAAATCGATGGCCACTTCGATCACGGCGAGGATTTCGACCATGGCATCGCGAATGGACTCTATTCGACCAAGGAGTTCTCCTTGCATCTGTTGAACGGCAAGGCGTACACCGCCATCCGTTCTTGCCTCGAGAAGGTCAATAACCGCTTCAGCTTTGGTGAGATCTATACGCCCGCCGAGAAAGGCGCGTTTGGTAAATTCACCGGGCTCGGCTGCGCGGGCTCCGGCGGCAAACACTTCCGCCAAAAGCGATTGGAGGACAAGCCATGAGCCATGACTGTGCAATTCGACCACATCCTCACGGGTATACGTTGCAGGGCCGCGCATGAATACGGCCAGGACTTCATCAAGCACCCGCCCGGACCTCGTCTGAACGGTCCCGTAATACAGCTTGTGACTTTGAAAGGTTTTATGCTCGCCGTGGGGATGAAAAAGTTGCTGCATGAGGGGGAGCGCCCCTGGCCCGGATATGCGTATTATCCCAATACCGCCTATGCCAGGGGGAGTTGCAACCGCAGCAATGGTATCAGTTCTCTGAGGACCGGCCACCTTGACGACCTTTTCGTTTACGGGAAGGTGATTTTTGTCCTTTTCCCGGTTTATAGATGAGAACTTTTTTAAATAACCCTTCACCGACAGAGCGACTGCGAATTGACTTATCCTCCTGGAGAATCATGTGCACTACCCGGCGTTCAGCAGGGTTCAAAGCGGGTATTGCCTGGGTTTTACCGTTTTCCTTCACCTCTTTGGCCAACTGTAGGGCACGTTCTTTCAGTTCCTCGGTTCGTCGCTGTCGAAAATCACCGGCATCGAGGGCAAGCATCATCCGGTCAGGCAGCCGTCTGCTCATCATCTTTCGCAGCAGGTATTGCAGACTGTCCAAGGTCCTCCCATCACTGCCGATAAGGGCTTCCTCGTGCTCACCGGTCAAATGACAATGAAGGGTAGAATCTTCCACAGACAAGGCAACCTGAGATGGATAACCCATGAGTTCAAGTACTTTAATTACATCCTGCTGTATCTGGGCGAGAACTTCTTCAGAAGGGGGTTCAACGGGCTCAGGGGCTGCGGGTTTGCGCTTCTGTTCCTTTGCGACCTTCTTGTCTGGTTCTTTCCCTTTCCCCTGTTCTTCCTCAACAGATGCAGCCTGTTCATCCTTGCCTTGAACCTTGACATCGTCCTTTTTCGTTTTCGCAGCGGAAGATACGTCTTCCTTTTCACTCTCTACCTGCTCTTCCTGGACAGGTTTTTGCCGGGCGCTCTTTTTCCGAGAATCAGCTTCTTCTTTTTTCTTCTGGACCCGAATATGCGCCTTCTTCTTGCAAAGACCAAAGATTCCCGCTGATCCTGTTTCCAGCACCTCGATATCAAGTTCTTCCTGGGAAACCCCAAATTCCCGGCAGGCCTCCTCGATGATGGCTGTTACCTCTTTTCCGTAAAAGTCTTTTCCTTTTGCCATAAAAAAATAATCCTATTGATTAATGACCTATGCCTTAACCTGCCTGTTGATAAGCTGCTGCTGGAGGATGGAAAGCAGGTTGTTGACGAACCAGTACAAAACCAGTCCGGAAGCAAAATTGATAAACATAAAAGTGAAAATAATCGGCAAGAACTGCATAATCTTCGCCTGGGTTGGATCAGCCGTCGTCGGCGTCATCTTCTGCTGCAGATACATGGAGGCGCCCATCAGCAATGTTAACACCGGGATACCATGAATGTAGGGGATATCAAAACCGATCATCAATCGATCCGGTGCAGAAAGATCGTTTATCCATAGCATAAACGGCGCATGCCGAAGCTCAATGGCCGACATTAGTACCTTATACAGGGCGAAGAAAAAAGGAATCTGGATGAACATCGGCAGGCAGCCGCCGATCGGATTAACCTTGTATGTCTTATACATGGCCATCATTTCCTGGTTCATCTTTGTCGGATCGTCCTTAAACTTCTCCTTCAGCTTGGCAACCTTGGGTTGCAGCTTCTGCATATTTTTCATCGACTTCATTCCCTTCTGGGTAATCGGCCAGAAGGCGAGCTTGATCAAAATGGTCACCAGGATGATGGCAATACCGTAATTATGAACATAAGCATTGAAAAAATTCAACAACCACAACATGGGTTTGGCCAGAACATCAAACCAGCCAAAGTTAATAGCCTTGCCAAGATCATAATTCACCGTACTGAGGATCGTCAGTTTCTTTGGCCCAAAATACATTTTATAGCCGTACGTCGCCGTCGCTTCAGGTGCAAGCGATACAACACCTTCGGAAACTACGGAGCGTACCATGCTTTCAGAGCCGCCGATGGTCACCATGTGGGCTCCCTCTGCCAAGGGAATTACGGCTTTGATAAAATAATTGTCCATATAGCCGGTCCAACTGACATTTCCCTGGAGAACCTGCGGACCGTCTGCGAGTTTTTTGGTTTTTATTTCTACAAGATTTTCATCAACAAAGGCTGCCGGGCCGCTAAACAGGTAGAGGCTGGTGGAACTTTCATGGGAAAAGGGTTTGTTATTCATGCTTAAAGCGGGAGAGATCTGTACAGGTCCGGTCCCCGAATTCCTCACCTCATAGGTAAGATCTATGACATAGCTGTCTGCATGAAAGACCAGGGTCTTCGTCAAGGTGAGCCCACCGGCCAATGTTGCCGTCATGGTCAGACTCTCCTTGTCACTCCCGCCAGTCAGGCTGATCTTGTCCCGCTCTGCCTGATAAATCGGCAGCGTCGTCTCTGCTCCATTATCCAATGAAAACACGATAGGGCGCTCGCTTAAGCCCACCTCTTTCACCAGCTCCATATCTCCGGATTGATCTGATTTTTCCGTCCGGAACTTTTTCAGGATAAAACGTTTAACCCCCCCACCCTGCTCATTGATAACCGCCTGATACAACGGTGTGTCAATGGTTATGTCACGGGCCTCGGGATCAACAGGAAGGGATGGAGCAGTGACTGGGGGTGCCTGTGCAATAACCGGGGCCGGCAACTGCTGTTTCTGCTGTGGAGCCGGACTCCCATTCTGGGCCTGGTGTTCTGCATGTCCTGCATTGTTTTGCGTTGGCGGCAAGGGCTTGACAAAGAAATACTGATAGCCAAGCAGAATGATAAAGGAGAGGACAATCGCCAGAAAGGCTCTATATAAATCCATGAATTCTTTTTCCTGTATATAAATACATACCCTGTCGAACCTTCAAGAAAACAGGCCTCCGGGGTACGCATAAAAAGTCAAATAGGTTTGTACCCATAACCGGCTTATTTTACCGGATCATAGCCACCGCGGGCAAAAGGATGGCAACGCAGTATTCGCCATAGGGCCAGGACAACTCCTCGAAGTGGACCATACCGGGTAACGGCCTCAACAGTATATTGAGAACAGGTTGGAGTATATCGGCAGGTAGGCGGTAAGAGAGGAGAAATGAAATATTGATAGCCGCGAACAAGATAGATAACCAGGAGGGACAAGAAGTTACGACATCCTCCGAACTCCTTCCAGGTCGGCAAGACCTTACTCCTACAGTCAAGACACATCAGCCGACCTGCTCAAACTTCTGCATCAGACCGGTTATAGCAGCCAGGATATCAGCTGGTGAGCGCAGAGAAAATCCAGGGCGTACCGTCAAGACTATATCCTTCCTGTCTGGAAAGACCTCCCGGTGCAACCGGAAAGCCTCACGGATAATACGCTTGATCCTGTTTCGATCTACCGCCCTGCCGGTCTTCTTCTGCACACTGATACCCAGCCGGTTATACTCCATTGCGTTGGCAGCAAAAATCAGGGAAAATCCTTTCCCGTGCAACCTCCTTCCCTGGCGATACACGCGATCAAACTCCCCCTTTTTTCGCAAAAGGCATGCCTTGGGAAGTGTAAATCGCTTCATCACCATCAAGCGGATAACTGTTTCCGCCCTCTGGCCCGGCGCCGCTTGATCAGGGCCTGACCGGCCCGGGTTCGCATACGCACTCGAAAGCCATGGGTTCGTTTACGCTTAATATTACTGGGCTGAAATGTTCTCTTACTCATGATATTTTCCTTTTACTCTGTTCATTCGACTGCTATCTCGACATCCAGCTCTTTCTCGATGATTTACCGATAAAAAACGTTCCTATCGCCAGCTGCGTTTAGACAACACGACTGCAGGGACGCCAGGACCATTTCGGAGGCTCGATACCATGGACAGCTTTTACCATTTACATTACCAAAATTTAGTATTTTAATCACAGCAACCCCACTCTGTCAAATTATTTAAGCCAAAATACAGTAATTATCCCATATACACCTCATGGATATCACAACCCTCGACTGGAACCTGTTATGGCAACAGGCAAAAAACAAAAAAACATGGGCCTCAAAAAAGGCACACGACTGGGACAAAAAGGCGGCCTCCTTTGCTAAACGAACCTCCACCTCCATTTACACCGACAAATTCCTGGAACTGCTTAAACCGCAAGAACAGTGGTCTATACTCGACGCCGGTTGCGGCCCCGGCACCCTGGCCTTACCGCTTGCGACCATGGTCCGCCGAGTGACGGCGTTTGATTTTTCAAAAAATATGCTGAATATACTGCAGCAGCGAGCAACAGAGGATGGATTAAACAACATCACGACCCGTCACACGTCCTGGGAAGATGACTGGCGCCACTCACAAATTCCTTGCCATGATGTGGCCATCGCCTCTCGTTCACTTGCCGTCAAGGATCTGCGGGCAGCTCTTGCTAAACTCACCGCCCACGCTCGGGAAAGGGTTATCATCACCGACCGGGTCAAACACGGCCCTTTTGACCCCGAAGCCTTCGCTGCACTAGGTCGGCCCCTGAACACCGGGCCCGATTACATCTATACGATTAACCTGCTGTATCAAATGGGCTACCTACCCTCAATTGACTATATTCGCCTTGAGGAAACACTTGATTTTTCGTCCTTTGCAGATGCCATGTCCGGCTATACCTGGATGTTCAACAATCTCCAGGCCGATGAGGAAAAGCGCTTGAAAAAATATCTCCATTCTATTACCACCACCGCAGAAGACGGAACGGTGTCTGTACATCGCCGGCATGTGCCCACCTGGGCCTATATTTCCTGGCACCCCGCACGGTAACAAGCAACCGAAAACCACTGGCAACGCAACACCATGCTCAGAAAACTGCGAAATAAAATAAAAAAAGAGGACAACATCCTCATCCTCGGCCTCGGCGGCATAGGTTTTTACCTGGCGAAAAGACTGCTGAACGAAGACTATACCGTCACGGTAATAGAACCTGACAGCGACTTGGTCCGCTTTGCCGACGGCAACCTCGACGCCCGAATCATCTGCGGCAGTGCCATGAACATCGACTGTTGGAAAGAAGCACAGGCCGCTAGCATGGGACTTCTCATTGCGGTGACCGATAATGATGCCGTCAACATGTTGGCATCCATGATCGGTGATCGATTTCCGCTCTCTTGATTTTGGTCATCACGATTCGATCCTTCAAGGCAAGGACTTGAAAATCGATTTATTCATCCACCCGGAAGAATTGGCGGCTCAGGAAATAGCTCGCTTTATCAATCGAACAGCCGGCGATGAAATCATTGATATCGCCCTGGGACAAATGCAAGTCCTGGCGGCGAGAATATATGACGAGTCACCATTGGCCAACAAGAATCTCATTGAAATCGCCCAAACCTACAATGATTTCCCCTTTCGGGTGGTCGCTATTTCCCGCGGAATTACCACGATCATTCCGGGAGGTGAGCATGAAATTCTGCCCAAAGACCAGATTCTCATCATGGCAGACAAGAAAGATCTGCCGAGCCTCATGGAGTTGACCGGCATCCAGCAGCAGCGAAGGCACCGGGTAATGATACTCGGCGGCGGGCTTGTCGGCTGTCGCCTGGCTGAGCTCCTCGACAAAAACGTCCATGTTAAATTGATTGAAAAAGATGAGAAACGGGCGGAGGAACTTTCCTCAGTGTTGCTTGACACTGAAATACTGCACGGTGACGGGTCAGACAAGAACGTCCTTGAGGAAGCAGGCCTGCTTGACATGGACACCTTCATCGCCACCACCGGTAAAAACGATACCAACATCATGAGCTGCCTCCTTGCCAAACAGCTCATGACCGGCAAATGCGAAGGCCCCATGTGCAGCCTGAAAAAGACCATCTGTCTGGTCAACAAAGAGGAATATATGGTTCTGGCCTCAACCAGCGGTTCAGATATCGTCCTGAATCAAAAAATCCTGGCCGGGAATGAGATCCTTACCTTTATCCGTCAGAATGAACTGCTCTCCGTCATGCACATGCACGGCTTTGATGCCGAGGTTGTCGACCTGATAGCCGCTCCCGGCTCGCCGGTTACCCGGAAACCGCTTGCCAAGCTCGACACAACATTGACCGGGCATGTCATCATCGGCAGTGTTTTTCGTGACGGCATTTGGTCAACAGCCGTGGGCTCCACCCACATCAAGAAAGGGGATCGGGCTATCGCTGTCTGCAACTCCGATTATCTGAAGGAAGTTCGAAAGCTGTTTTCCGCCTGAAAACTTATTTCATCCAGAAAGAGGGGTAGATCACAACCAGGGCGGAAAACATTTCCAACCGGCCCACCATCATGTTCCAGGCTAGAAACCATTTACCGATATCCGAGATAAAGGCGTAATTTTCCGTCGGCCCGATGGCGCCAAATCCCGGGCCGATATTCATTAACGAGGAGATAACGCTGCTGATAGCGGTGACATAATCCATGTCACTCACCATGACCATAAAACAGCCGCCGATAAAGACCATAAAAATATTAACGACAAAATAACAGATTGCCAGATCTATGGCCGAAGAATCAATAGGCTTACGATTCAAACGGACCGAAACAACCGACATCGGTTGAAAGAAAATCTTGCGTACGGTTCCCCACATATACTTACAAAGAATCACATAATGAACGACCTTGATGCCACTGGTGGTTGAGCCGGCGCAGGCGCCGATGAAACAGACAACATACAGAAACATCTGGGCGGCCTGAGGCCATTGTTCATAGTCTGCCGTCCCGAATCCGGTTGTGGTCAAGAGGGACATGACCTGAAAGGTCCCGTATCGCAGCGATTCCAGCATTGTCGGGTAGGTATTTTCCCGCCACAGTATCCAGGAAACCATGCCGCAGAACAAGAGCAGCAGGCAGACATACCACCTGAACTCCGTATTCAAGGTCATAGACTTGATGTCGCCGTGCAGCAACTGGTAGAGCATGACAAAACTGGTGCCGCCAAGAAACATGAACAGGATAATAACCCAATCGAAATAGGCGCTGTCGTAGAAACCGATACTGGCATTTTTCGGCGAGTAACCGGAAGTTGAAACCGTGCCGAAAGCAGTACACAGCGAGTCAAAAAGAGGCATGCCACCGGCAACAAGCAAGAGAGCCTGGAGGATATTCAGTGCAAGATATATCCACCAGAGCCTGATCATGGCATCCCTGGCCCGCGGGACAAACTTCTCCTTGGTGATGACCTGCCCCGGACTTGACTCGGCTCGAAACAATCGGAGACCGCCCATCCCCTTGGGAAGAAAAAGAACAATCAAGGTGAGAAAACCCATGCCGCCCAGTAAATGGGTTTCACTGCGCCAGAAGAGCAATCCGTGCGGCAATGCCTCAATATCCTGAAGGATGGTTGCCCCGGTGGTGGTGTAACCGGACATCATCTCAAAAAAGGCATCGGTAAAGGACGGTATTGAACCGTGGAGTATGAATGGCAAGGCTGACATGGCAGAAACAACAAACCAGCCGACCACCGCAATAAAAATGCCGTCACGAATGTGCAGCTCATGGTTTTTTCTAAAAAACCACCAACAAGGCAGGCCGACGCCGACGGTGGCCACGGCTGAAAGCAACAGAGGCACCAAGTCCGATTCTCCGTAATACCAGGAACAGACCAGTGGCATGGACATGGAACTACCGGTAACGATCAACAACAGTCCAAGCACATGAAAAATGGACGAAAAATGCATAAACCCAACCGATGGCGGCGAAGTGTTTCGTTTTAGGTTTTTAGTTTTGGCCGTTAAATGTTATGAAAGCACGTGGAGAAAATTGAAAGCACCCCTAACTCGCTGTCGACGTTTATAAACCATTTCCAGTGTACTGACACCTGAAACCTGAATCTTCAATGGATACTTTTGATATCGCTGTAATAGGGGCCGGCCATGCCGGCTGTGAGGCCGCCTTGGCTGCCGCCCGCATGGGCTGCAAGACCCTTGTTTGTATCATCAATGCCGACACCATCGGTGCCATGTCCTGCAACCCGGCCATCGGAGGCCTGGCCAAGGGACACTTGGTTAAAGAGATTGATGCCCTCGGCGGTGAGATGGCAAAAAACATTGATGCAACCGGTATCCAATTCCGGCGCCTCAACACCAGTAAAGGACCGGCGGTTCGTTCCTCCAGAGCCCAGGCCGACCGACTCCTTTACCGGCTACGCATGAAAAAAGTATTGGAAAATCAAGAAAACCTTGAGATTCGGCAAACCGTGGTTGACGAAATTCTGACCAAAGACGGAACGGTTACCGGCATCCGAACCTCACTTGATGAAATCATCAGCGTAGCGGCTGTCGTTGTTGCCACCGGAACCTTCTTAATCGGCCTCATCCATATTGGCCTAAAAAATTTCCCTGCCGGCCGTATGGGGGATGCCCCTTCCACCCGCCTGGCGCAATGGTTTTCCGAGCAGGGTTTTGCGGTCGGCCGCATGAAAACCGGTACAGTTCCTCGACTGGACGGTACGACAATCGATTACTCCCGGCTGGAAGCGCAATACTCCGATGATCCGCCGCAGCTCTTTTCCTTCAGCAATAATGGCTCGCCACCGCTGGAGCAGCGCCCCTGTTATATCACCTATACCAATGAACAGACCCATGAGGTTATCCGTAACTCCATTGATCAGTCGCCCATGTATGCCGGTATCATTGAAGGCGTCGGTGCGAGGTACTGCCCGTCCATTGAAGACAAGGTCATGCGTTTTCCTGACAAGGGCAGACACCAGATTTTTCTTGAGCCGGAAGGACTCGACACCGTGGAAGTCTATCCCAACGGCATCCCGACCAGCCTGCCTCTGCAGGCCCAGATCGATATGGTCCACTCCATAGTCGGCCTTGAGAAGGCAAGAATTATTCGTCCCGGCTATGCCATTGAATATGACTACATCAATCCTCTAGGCCTTCATGCATCCCTGGAAACAAAAAAACTCAGCGGCCTTTTTCTTGCCGGTCAAATCAACGGTACCTCCGGCTATGAAGAGGCGGCCGGGCAAGGCTTGATGGCAGGCATCAACGCAGTGGCAAAGGTTCGTGGAGAAAAACCTCTAGTTCTTGATCGCTCCCAGGCCTACATCGGTGTTCTTATCGATGACCTAGTGACACTCGGTACCAAAGAACCTTACCGATTGTTCACCTCCCGGGCAGAATACCGACTGCTGCTCAGAGAAGATAATGCCGATTTACGGTTACGGGAAATTGGCCACAAGCTGGGCCTTGTCGATACGGAAACCTGGGAGGACTTTACAGTAAAGAGAGAGAGTATAGCCAAGACATCCGAACTTCTCCAAAGGGAACGCATCTTGCCGACGAAACAGGTAAATGCATATCTAGGTGAGATACACAGCAGTCCGATTTCCCAGGCTATGACCCTGGCCGAGCTGCTGCGGCGACCGGAAATCAAGCTCTCGCACCTGGCAGAACTTGTCGACCTCAGCGCGCTCGAGCTGGAAATCGAACTGAACAGTTTATCGTTCTCCGCTGAAGTTGAACTGCAGGTAAAATATGCAGGGTACATCAAACGTCAGGAAGAGCAGGTCGCACGATTCAAAAAGCTTGAAAACGTTGAACTCCCACCAAATATCTCATACACAGGTTTGCCTGGCCTCTCCACCGAAGTCATAGAAAAACTGAGTGCTATTCAACCACGCTCTCTTGGCCAGGCTCTACGAATCTCAGGAGTTACCCCGGCAGCGGTTTCAGTCCTTCAGGTGCATTTGAAAAAAACAGGTGCCCTATAAGCGGCTTCATTGTTCTCCGGATAGCGACTTATTTAAATATACTGACATCACCTCTTTACCCGGTACCCTTTGCATGCAGATGGAAACGATGTCTACATCAAATGGAAACCATAACCCCTAAACCGGTAGCTCCCATGCTCGACTATCCAAATATCGATCCGACAATATTCAGCATCGGCCCTCTTCAGGTCCGCTGGTATGGACTGATGTATGTTTTTGGTTTTCTTGCCGCCTATGTCCTGGTCCGATACCAGGCCAAAAAGTTTCACTGGCAGCAGATGGAGCAGCACCTGGACAACCTTAACCTGGCCATTATCCTTGGGGTCATCTTTGGCGGTCGCCTGGGATATGTTTTTTTTTACAATCCCGGATATTACATGCAACATCCACTGGAAATCTTTGCAACCTGGCAGGGAGGCATGTCGTTTCACGGTGGCTGCATCGGTGTCCTGTTGGCGGGCCTACTCTACTGCAGACGAACGAACCTCGATTACTGGAAAGCTGCAGACCTCTATGTGGTGACCGTACCTGTCGGCCTTGGCCTCGGTCGCCTCGGCAACTTCATAAACGGTGAGCTGTTTGGACGAGTGACAGAACAGCCCTGGGGCATGGTTTTTCCCGGCGGCGGCCCCCTGCCGAGACATCCATCGCAACTGTATGAAGCACTACTGGAAGGGGTCCTGCTTTTTGTCATTCTCTGGACAACAAAACAAAAACCATGGCTGAAAAAATCAATATCCTGGCCCCATGGCTCAATGGTGGCCCTCTTTCTTGTTCTCTATGGAATCTTTCGTTTTGGCGTGGAGTTTGCCAGGGAACCCGACCCCCAACTCGGTACACTGTTTATGGGCCTGACCATGGGGCAAACGTTAAGTCTTGGGATGCTGCTTTTCGGGCTCAGTCTCTATTGGGCACGCAGAAAAGCCTCCTCTATCTCCTGAGCAGATACAGAGGAGGCCCTGTACGGTATAACGTGGCCTACCGAAGTAGAGGCCGGAAGCTAAACAAACTTAAGACTACCGTGAAATACATCGATAACCTCTTGTTGAGGCTGCTTCGTGTATCAAAGAACCTTTTGAGACAATTGCTTTCCCGGTCGAAATTTAACCGCCTTGCGGGGCGGAATAGGTACCGATTCTCCGGTTTTCGGGTTACGTCCAAGACGCGGTGCCCGTTCAACAATTGAAAAGCTGCCAAAACCGACCAGGGTAACCCGTTCTCCTTCTTCCATAGCTTCAGCCATGGTGGAGAGCATACCATTCAGGCCTTTTTCAGCCGCCACTTTACTTATCTTCGCCGAGCTGGCAATGGATTCAATCAAATCGTTCTTGTTCATTGTGCGTCCCTCCGGTTTTTGAACTGAATATAAAGAGTTGTCGGAACTCCTTATACTCCAGACCTTTCATTACTCTTAGTTAACCGGAAAGGAAGAAAAAAAACAATTGAGGGAAATACCAATTTTCGCATAGGTATTTCTACCTATACCCACTGCACTGGAGTGTAAAATTGGCATCTATTGCCAAGTTGGGCAAGACAACATATCCATAAAATAGATCTGCAAAAATTCCGGATAGACCACGTACATGGACCTTTTCTACCGCTCCTTGCCTACGACTTCAACTTCCACCCGGTTGCGACCTTTCGACTTTGCTCGATATAGAGCCTTATCAGCTATTCCAATAAGCGTTTCCGGATCAATATCTACCCCAGGTTGAGTGACACCGACACCAAAACTGGAGGTTATGGACACCAATCCCTTTGAAGTCTGCATAGCCTTGTCTGCAAGACATCTACGGAGTCGTTCAAAATGCTTGGTCGTATCCTCACAGTCACAGTCGGTCATGATGATCAAAAATTCCTCGCCGCCATACCGGCCAAAGGAGTCGTAGGATCGTAACGCGGAGTGAATTCTCTCTGCCGTACCTTGCAAGACCTGATCACCAACATGGTGGCCATAGGTGTCGTTGACCATCTTGAAATGATCAATATCCATAATACCGACACAGACATTTTTGTGTTGGCGTTTCCGACGATCCATCTCTGTGGTGAGGTGCTCAAGAATAGCAGGACGGTTAAAGAGTCCCGTAAGTGAATCATGGGTTGCCTGCTCTTTCAGGGCGTTTCGTGTCTCGAACAACTCTCGGTTCAAATCAACAATCCGTTGCCCCGCTCTGAGACGAACCTTCAGTTCATGTGGGGAGAAGGGCTTTGTAATATAGTCGTCGGCACCGGCATCCATACCCCGGATAATGTCATTCTTCTCACTTCGTGAAGTAAGCAGGAGTATGTAACAATATGGCTCTCTTGCCAACGCTCTGACCTTGCGACAGACATCCAAGCCGTTAAGACCGGGCATCATCCAGTCCAGAAGCAAAAGGTTAGGGCCATCTTCCTTTTGAATTCTTTCCCAGGCCTGCAAGCCGTTTTCACAGGCAACCACATCGTATCCCCATTTCTCAAGCATACTGACGATTTTCAAAAGAGATATACGATCATCTTCGGCAACAAGCAGTCTCATACCTTACCCCTTTGGAGGAATCTACGGAGTGCATCCTGCAATGCTCTAATTTCGTTATCTAATCGCAGGTACTGTTTTTCAATCTTGGCCCAAAGAACTCCCTCCTTACTCATTTTTTCAAGTACAGAGGCAACATGATAGGCTTTCGTAGCGCTGAAATTCGTCACAACCCCCTTAAGCTTGTGTGTACTTTTCCGTAGTAGCTCATAATCACGATGTGCAATTGCCTCTTTGACAGTGATCAAATATTGCGGTGCGTCATCGACAAACATTTCACTAAGCTGTTTCAGTAGTTCATGGTCTTGATCAACACCAATCAGTGCTTCCTCCAACCCGAAAACCTGTTCCTTGCCCTCTTGATCGACTTCAGAAATGATGTCCTCTGCAGAGCCTTGCACCTCGACCGTCTCAGGGAAGTGAAATAATACGTGAATCGTTTCATTAAGCTGTTTGCTGCGAAAGGGCTTGGAGAGATACCCATCCATGTCGAACTCCTGGCATTTCTTCTTATCCTCTTCAAAAGCCTGGGCAGTGAGAGCGACAATCGGAGTGCGACGATCTGTTTGAAGTTCCTTCTCTCGTATTCTAGCGGTCGCTTCATAGCCATCCATTACAGGCATATTCAAATCCATCAAAACGAGATCAAAGGATTCTGCCGCATACAGATCGATGGCTTCTTTGCCATTACCGGCTAAGGTCACGCTGTGTCCCATATTAATCAGCATCTGCAGAGCAACCTTTT